>DASQBO010000412.1:0-9156 GCA_035635175.1 Casimicrobiaceae bacterium
CTGCAGGAACAGCTGCGTGATCATCACGCCGCCGAACAGGTACGCGCCGACGAGCACGCGCACGGGCCGCCACGTCGCGAACACGACGAGCGCGAGCGCGATCCAGCCGCGGCCGGCGACCATCCCCTCGGCCCACAGCGGCGTGTAGAACACCGACAGGAACGCGCCGCCGACGCCGGCCATCGCGCCGCCGAAGATCGTCGCGAGGTAGCGGATGCGGATGACCGGATAGCCGATCGAGTGCGCGGAGACGGGCGACTCGCCGACGGCGCGGAGCACGAGTCCCGCGCGCGAGCGATAGAGGAACCACGCGACGCCCGCGAAGAGCAGCCACGACAGGTAGACGAGCGACTGCTGGTCGAAGAGCGCGGGCCCGACGACCGGGATGTCGGCGAGCCCCGGGATGCGGACGGGGGGCACCGCCACCATCGTCTCCGATTCGTAGGGCTTGCCGATGAACGCCGAGAGCCCGACGCCGAAGATCGACAGCGCGAGCCCCGACGCCACCTGGTTCGCCATCAGCGTCAACGTCAACACCGCGAAGACGAGGCTCATCACAGCGCCGGCGACGAGCCCCGCGCCCACACCCGCCCACGTGCTGCCGGAATCGTGCGCGACGGCGAAGGCTGCGATCGCCCCGACGGACATGATGCCCTCGGCGCCGAGATTCAGCACGCCCGACTTCTCGGTGACCAGCTCGCCCAGCGCCGTGATGATGAGCGGGGTGCCCGCGACGATCGTCGCGAACAGCATCGAGGCGGCGACGTTGTCCATGCGCTCGCCTCAGTGCGCCGGGACAGCGCGCTTCAGCCGGTACTGGATGAACACGTCGGAGCCGAGGAGGAAGAAGAGCAGCATCCCCTGGAACACCTTCGAGATCGACGCCGGGAGGTTCATGTACTGCTGCGCCTGCTCGCCGCCGATGTAGAGCAGCGCCATCAGCAGGCTCGCGAAGAAGATCCCGATCGGATTCAGCCGGCCCACGAACGCGACGATGATCGCCGCGAAGCCGTAGCCGCTGCTGATCTTGTCGGTGAGCTGCCCGACCGGGCCCGCGACTTCGGCCATCCCGGCGATGCCCGCGGCCGCGCCGCCAACGCAGAGTCCGATCCAGATCATGCCCTCGGCCGAGAAGCCGGCGTACCGCGCGGCCGCGGCCGATTCACCGGCGACGCGCATCTTGAATCCCGCGTAGCTCTTCTGCATGAAGACGTACCCGGCGGCCAGCACGCCGAGCGCGATCACGAACGCGAGGTTGAGGCGCGTTCCCTCGATCATGATCGGCAGGAGCGCCGCGTCGGCGAACGTCTCGGTCTGCGGGAAGTTGAAGCCGGCCGGATCCTTCCACGGGCCGAAGACCAGCCACGACACGGCGAGCTGCGCGATGTAGACGAGCATCAGCGAGGTCAGGATCTCGTTCGCGTTGAAGCGCGTCCTGAGGAGCGCCGGGATCGCCGCCCACAGGGCGCCGCCGAGCGCGCCGGCGACGACCATCGCCGGCAGCACGAGGGCGCTGCCGCTCGCCTGGAAGCCGAGCGCGACGCCGGTCGCGGCGACCGCGCCCATCAGGAACTGCCCCTCGGCGCCGATGTTCCAGACGTTGGCGCGGAAGCCGACGGCGAGCCCGACGGCGATCAGCATGAGCGGCGTCGCCTTGAGCAGGAGTTCCGTGACGGCGTTGAGGTCGCGCACCGGATTCAGGAAGAAGATCCGGAAGCCTTCGACCGGATTCCGGCCGAGCGCCGAGAACACGAGCATCCCCCCGACGAGCGTCAGCGCGACGGCGATCGCCGGCGACGCGTAGCGCATCGTGCGCGACGCTTCGGGACGGGTCTCAAGCTTCCACATGCCGCGCCTTCCCCTCGCCTTCCGCGCCGGGCCACATCCCGCTCATCCAGACGCCGATCTCTTCGACGTCGGTCTCGCTCGCGCGCTGCGCGGGCGAGAGCCTCCCCTTGGCGATCACGGCGATCCGGTCGCAGATTTCGAACAGCTCGTCGAGCTCCTCGGAGATCACGAGCACCGCGCAGCCGCCGTTGCGGAGGTCGATGATCGACTGCCGGATGAACGCGGCGGCGCCGACGTCGACGCCCCACGTCGGCTGCGCCACGACCAACACTTTCGGCTCCTGCAGGATCTCGCGGCCGACGATGAACTTCTGCAGATTGCCGCCGGAGAGCGAGCGCGCCTGCGCCTGCGTTCCGCCGCACTTCACGTCGAACTTCTGTATGCACTCGGCGGCGAATTCCCTTGCGCGCCCGAAATCGATCAGCGAGCGCCGGACGAACTTGCGGTTGCGCGCCGCGGTCAGGATCGCGTTCTCGGCGAGCGACATCGACGGCACCGCGCCGCGCCCGAGACGCTCCTCGGGCACGAAGCACAGCCCCGCGCGGCGGCGACGGCCCGGAGAGGAGCGCCCCGCCTCGAAGCCGCAGATCTGCACGGGGAACCGCTCGCCGAGCGGGGCCTCGCCGGACAGCGCGTACAGGAGCTCCTGCTGGCCGTTGCCCGAGACGCCGGCGATGCCGACGATCTCGCCCGAGCGGACCTCGAGGTCGAGGTTCCGGAGATCCGTGCCGAACGTGTCGTCGGCGGCGTGCGAGAGGCCGGCGATCCGCAGGCGCACTTCGCCGCCCTCCTTCGCCGCAGCGTGCTCGCACACCGGAAGATCCTTGCCGATCATCATCCGCGCCATCGACTTGGGCGACTCCTGCGAAGGCACGCAGTGGCCGGTCACCCTGCCGCCGCGCAGCACGGTCGCCGTGTGGCAGAGCTCCTGGATCTCGTCGAGCTTGTGGCTGATGTAGAGGATCGAGCAGCCTTCCGAGGCGATCTGGCGGAGCGTCTCGAAGAGCTTGCGCACCGCCTGCGGCGTCAGCACCGAGGTCGGCTCGTCCATGATCAGCAGTTTCGGCGTCTGCAACAGGCACCGGATGATCTCGACGCGCTGGCGCTCGCCGACCGACAGCGCGTGCACGATGCGGCGGGGGTCGACCGGAAGGCCGTATCGCTCGGAGACCGTCGTGATCCGCCGCGAGAGCGCCGTCAGGTCGGCCCGGCCGGGCAGCGCGAGCGCGACGTTCTCGACGACGGAAAGCGTCTCGAACAGCGAGAAGTGTTGGAACACCATGTTGATGCCGAGCGAGCGCGCGTGTGCAGGGTTCGCGACGACGACGGGCTGGCCCTCCCAGCGCATCTCGCCGGCATCCGGCTTGACGACGCCGTAGATCATCTTCATCAGCGTGCTCTTGCCGGCGCCGTTCTCGCCCAGCACCGCGTGGATCTCGCCCGGCATGACGGTGAGATCGACGTTCTCGTTGGCGACGACCGACGGATAGATCTTGGTGATGCCGGTGAGGACGAGGCGCGGCGTCGCGCCTTCGCCCGACCGCGGGGCGCTCATGCGCGCGCCTCTCGCGCAGCGTTGCCTCGCGTCGCGACGGCGCGCTCGCGCACCTGCAGGAGCTCCGCCGCCACGGCGATCGCGATCGTCGCGGGCTCCTTGCCCTTGATGCCGGGTACGCCGATCGGACAGGTCATGCCGGCGAAGCGCTCGGCGGGGATGCCTCGCGCCGCCATCCGCCGCTCGAACTGCCGTCGCTTGGTCGCCGAGCCGATGAGTCCGAAGTACGCGAAATCGGTGCGCGCGAGGATCGCCTCGGCGATCGTCTGGTCGAGCGCGTGGCTGTGCGTCATCACGAGGAAGTAGGCGCCGCCGGGCGCCGCCGCCACTTCGGCCTCGGGGACGTCACTGACGACGACCGCCGTGTTGGGCGGGACCGCCTCCGGAAATTCGGCGTCACGCTCGTCGACCCACGTCACGCGGCACGGCAGCCGGCCCAGCAGCTCCACGAGCGCGCGCCCCACGTGGCCCGCGCCGAAAAGCACGACGGCGAATCCGGGATCGCGGATCGGGTCGAGGAAGACCGGCGCGTCGTCGGGGCCGAAGCGGACGATCTTGGGGCCTTCTCCGCTCGCGAGCTGCGCGCGCGCGGCGGCGACGATCTCGGCATCGAGCGCCGCGTCGCCGAGCGAGCCCGTGACGTCGCCCGCCGTGACGATGAGCCGTCCCGTGGCGCCTTCCGCCGGCGTGGCCAGGACGACCGCCGTGCCGCGCCGGCGCAACGCCGCGAGCGTGTCGACCCAGTCCGCCTCGGCCGCGACCGGCTCGAACACGAGATTCACGAGCCCGCCGCAGCACTGGCCGAGGCTCGCGCCGAGCGGGAAGCGCCGCTGCTCGAAGGTCGGCGCCCCGCTCGCCGCGAGCATGTCGCGCGCGATGCCGATCGCCGAATGCTCGAGGTGGCCGCCGCCGATCGTGCCCTCGACCGCCGCCACCGTGACGACCATCCGCGTGCCCGGCCCGCGCGGCACCGAGGCGCGCGTGGACACGACGCTCACGAGCACCGCGCGCTCGCCGCGCGCGCGGCACCGCTCGAGCGCGTCGATCCAGGCGGTCACGCGACGATTCCTTCGGCGGCGAGGCTCGTCGCCGCGCCCGCGCGGCTTGCGAGCTCCTCGATCGAGCGCAGGATCTCCTCCGCGGTCGCCGGCGTGTCGAGCCGCGGGCTCGCGCGATAGTCGGCGGTCGCGGCGACGGCGTCCTTGATCGCGTGGTGCACGGAGATCGCGAGCATGAGCGGCGGCTCGCCGACCGCCTTCGAGCGGTGGATCGAGTCCTCGGCGTTGACGCCGGACTCGAAGATCCTCACGTTCCACACCGGCGGCGCGTCGTTGGCGACCGGGATCTTGTAGGTCGACGGCGCGTGCGTCATCAGCTTGCCGCGCTCGTTCCACCACAGGTGCTCCATCGTGAGCCAGCCCATCCCCTGGATGAAGCCGCCTTCGATCTGGCCCAGGTCGATCGCCGGATTGAGCGAGCGCCCGACGTCGTGCAGGATGTCGACGCGCAGGAGGCGGTTCTCGCCGGTCAGCGTGTCGATCGCCACTTCCGAGACCGCCGCGCCGTAGCAGAAGTAATAGAAAGGATTGCCGCTCCACGTCTTCCGGTCGTACCCGATCTTGGGCGTCCGGTAGAAGCCCGTTGCCGACAGCGACACGCGCGCGAAGTACGCGAGCCGGACGAGCTCGGCGAACGGAACCTTCCGCGCGCCGATGGAGACCGCGTTGTTCGCGAACGCGACCTCGGCAACCGCGACGTTGAAGTGCTCGGCGGCGAAGGCGGCCAGGCGCTCGCGCAGCGCCCGCGCCGCCGCCTGCGCGGCCTTGCCGTTGATGTCGGCGCCCGATGACGCGGCGGTGGCCGACGCGTTCGGCACCTTGCTCGTGTCCGACGCGGTGACGCGGATCCGGTCGACGTCGATCGCGAGCTCGGTCGCGACGACCTGCGCGACCTTCGTGAACAGGCCCTGCCCCATCTCGGTGCCGCCGTGGTTCAGGAGCACGGTGCCGTCGGTGTAGACGTGGACCAGCGCGCCGGCCTGGTTCAGGTGCGTCGCCGTGAACGAGATGCCGAACTTGACCGGCGTCAGCGCGATGCCGCGCTTGAGGTACGGGCTCGTCCGGTTCCACGCGCGGATCGCCGCCCGCCGGCGCCGGTAGTCGGAGCTCCGCTCGAGCTCGTCGACGATCTCGTGGATCACGTTGTCGACGATCGTCTGGTGGTAGTGCGTGACGTTGCGCTCGGTCGTGCCGTAGAAGTTGAGCTTGCGGACGTCGAGCGGATCCTTGCCCAGGTGCCGAGCGATCTCGTCGACGACGTGCTCGATGCCAATCATTCCCTGCGGGCCGCCGAAGCCGCGGAACGCCGTGTTCGACTGCGTGTTCGTCTTGCAGCGGTAGCTCGTGATGCCGACGTTGCCGAGGTAGTAGCAGTTGTCGCTGTGGAACATCGCGCGGTCGTTGATCGACCCCGACAGGTCGGCCGAGTAGCCGCAGCGGCCGGCGAGCGTGAACGTCACGCCGAGGATGCGGCCGTCGCCGTCGAAGCCGACGTCGTAGTCGGTGACGAAGTCGTGCCGCTTGCCCGTGATCATGATGTCGTCGTCGCGGTCGGCGCGCAGCTTGACCGGTCGCCTGAGCCGCTGCGCGAACAGCGCGGCGATGCAGGCGAAGAGACCCGGCTGGCTCTCCTTCCCGCCGAAGCCGCCGCCCATCCGGCGGCAATCGACGACGACGTCGTTCGCGTCGACGTCGAGCGCGTGCGCGACCTGGTGCTGCACCTCGCCCGGATGCTGCGTCGAGCTGTAGACGAGCATCGTGCCGTCCTCCTTCGGCACCGCGTACGCGATCATGCCCTCGAGGTAGAACTGCTCCTGGCCGCCGATCACGATGCGCCCCGCGAGCCTGTGCGGCGCCGCCGCGAGGGCGGCGGCCGGGTCGCCGCGCTGCATCCGCTCCGTCGGCAGCACGAACGATCCCGCACGGACGGCGGCGTCCGCGGTCAGGATCGGCTTGAGGTCCTCGTACTCGATCGCGGCGAGCCGCGCCGCCCGCCGCGCCTCGTCGACGGTGCGGGCGGCGACGGCGAAGATCGACTGGCCGTGGTACTGGACGAGCGTCGTCGCGAAGATCGGATCGTCGGCGACGACGGGGCCGTAGTCGTTCTTGCCCGGCACGTCCTTCGCGGTCAGCACAGCGACCACGCCCGCCGCCGCACGGACCTTCGTCAGGTCGATCGACTTGATCCGCGCGTGCGCGCGCTCGCTCATTCCGATCGCCGCGTGCAGCGTGCCGCGCACCTCGGGGATGTCGTCCGTGTAGAGCGCCTCGCCGGTGACGTGCAGGTGCGCGCTGTCGTGCGGCAGCGGCGTTCCCACGCCCCCGGCGAGCGCCCGTTCCGTCTTCGTGGCGCCGGGCTTCACGCGACGCACTCCGCGACCTGCGTCGCCGCCTTGCGGCCCGACGTCTCGACCCAGAACCGGTACAGCAGGTTGCGCGCGACGCGCTTCCGGTACGTGCCGCTCGCCCGCATGTCGGTGATCGGCGCGTAGTCGTCGTCGAGCGCGACCATCGCGCCCTGCACCGCCGCCTCGCTCCACTCGCGCCCGGCGAGCGCGCGCTCGGCGGCGGCGGCGCGCTTCGCGGTCGCGGCCATCCCGCCGTACGCGATGCGCGCGTCGGCGACGCGGCCGCGGTCGAGCACGAGGCGGAAGGCGCCGCACACCGCCGAGATGTCCTGGTCGAAGCGCTTCGAGATCTTGTACGTGCGAAGGAGCGCATTCGGAGCTCGGTGCGGCACGCGCACGCGCTCGACGAACTCGCCGGGCTCGAGCGCCGTCTTCTGGTAGGCGAGATAGAACGCGTCGAGCGGGAGCTCGCGCGTCCGCCTGCCGCGGCGGAGGACGAGCGTCGCGCCCATCGCCATCAGCACGGGCATCGAGTCGCCGATCGGCGAGCCGTTCGCGATGTTGCCGCCCAGCGTGCCGGCGTTGCGGATCGGCGGCGACGCGAAGCGTCGGTAGAGCTCGGCGAGCTCGGGATGGCGCGCGACCAGCGATTCGTAGGCGTCGGTCAGGCTCGCCGCCGCGCCGATCTCGAGGCCGGCCTCGGTCTCGCGGATCTCTTTCATCTCGTCGATGTTGCCGACGTAGAGGATCGTCGGGAGCTCGCGGTGCTGCTTCGTGACCCAAAGCCCGACGTCGGTTCCGCCCGCGAGCATCCGCGCGTCCGGATGCGCCTCGCGGAGGGCGGCGAGGTCCTTGGGCGTCGCCGGCGCGTAGAACGTCGCGGCGCCGTGGCGCACGACGAGCGTCTCGCGCCGCCGGATCGCGCGGAGCCGCTCGATCATCTCGCGCTCGCTCTGCGTCACCTCGCGGTCGGAGGCCGAGGAGAACGAGCAGTTCATCCAGTGCTGATGCCGATCCTCGCGCTCCGCACCGTATTCGTACATCTTCACCCCCGCATCGACGATCGGCCGGTAGCCGGTGCAGCGGCAGAGATTGCCGGCGAGCGCGTCGCCGATCTCGGCGCGCGACGGATCGCCGCGCGTCTTGTAGAGCGCGAACAGGCTCATGACGAAGCCCGGCGTGCAGAAGCCGCACTGCGAGGCGTGGCAGTCGACCATGGCCCGCTGGACCGGGTGCAGCGCGCCGTCGGGCCGCTTCAGGCTTTCGACGGTGATGAGCTCCTTGCCGTCGAGCGCCGGCACGAACTGGATGCAGGCGTTGACGGCGCGGAAGCGGACACGGTCGCCGTCGAGCTCGCCGAGGACGACCGTGCACGCGCCGCAATCGCCCTCGGCGCAGCCTTCCTTGGTGCCGGTGCGCCCGAGGCTCTCGCGCAGGTAGTTGAGGACGGTCGTCGTCGGGGCGATGCTCTCGAGGGTCCGAATCTCCCCGTCGAGCACGAACCGGATAGGATCGCTCCCCGTCTCCGCCTTGCGCGTGCCCGCCATCCCCCGTCTCCTCGAATGCTAGGGCGGTCCTAACTGCCCCGATACGTCGACCAGCTCCATGGAGAAACCAAGAGCGGGACGTGGTAATGCTGCGCAGCGTCGGCGATGCCGAATCGTAGCACCACGTCGCCGACGAACGGAGGCTGCGCGCCCACGCCGCCCTGCGCCGCGAAGTACGCGCCCGCGCCGAACACGAGCTCGTAGACGCCCGTCTCGAAGCGGCTGCCCTCGAGCAGCGGCGCGTCGCAACGCCCGTCGGCGTTGGTCGCGACATCTTCCAGGAGCACGCGCTGCTCCCCCTCGCCGACGCGGTACACGCGGACGCGCACCGCGGCGGCCGGGCGGCCGTTCGCCGTATCGAGCACGTGCGTCGTGAGCTTGCCCATGGGCCTATCCTTCGGCCGCGGACTGTCGCATGCGCCCCGCATGGATGTCAACAATCTGCGGCACTTTTGTGCACAAAAAATGACGGGCTGCCCCGGGCCCCTTCTATGCTGCACCGCACACCGGCGAAAGCCGGTCGCAGAGCCCGCTGGCGCGACCGGGCTCTTGCGCCGCGCCCAATATTGTTTACAATCGCGCAAACTTTTGTCGACACTCCAGATGCCTCCGACCGCCACGCCTCGCGTCTCGCGCACGCGCGCCCGCAGCGGCAGCCACCGCGCTCGGCGCGAGCGCGCCGCTTCCGGCCTGTTCGGGGGCAAGGGGGGCGACGACGTCGTGTGCGCAACGATCCACGAGGCGGTGCTCGATCACCGCCTGCCGCCGGGGACGAAGCTCAAGGAGATCGCGCTGGCCGA
>DASQBO010000413.1:0-6933 GCA_035635175.1 Casimicrobiaceae bacterium
CTTCCGCCGCTATTTCCGGTTGACGCCCCTGACGCCGTGGCGCGGGCACGCGAGCGTGATCGCGATGGATGCGCCGCCGCCGCGCGAGGACTGCCGGCCGTTCGTCCACGTCGCGGAACTGCTGATCGCGGCGGGCGTGCACGCGCCCGCGGTGCTCGCGCAGGACCTCGCGCAGGGGTATCTGCTGCTCGAGGACCTGGGCGACCGCACGTACCTCGCGGCGCTCGATCCGGCGTCGGCGCCGCCCCTCTATTCCGACGCGATCGAGGCGCTGATCCGCTGGCAGCAGGCCACGCGCGAAGGCGAGCTGCCGCCCTACGACGAGGAGCGCCTCGCCCGCGAGCTCGACCTCTTTCCCGAATGGTACGTCGCGAAGCATCTCGGCCGCACGCTGTCCGCCGCGCAGGCGGCAACGCTGCGCCAGGCGTTCCGCGCGATTCTCGACAACAACCTCGCGCAGCCGGCGGCCTTCGTGCACCGCGACTACCACTCGCGCAACCTCATGGTCACCGCCGCCAATCCGGGCGTGCTCGACTTCCAGGACGCCGTGTGCGGTCCGATCACCTACGACCTCGTCTCGCTGCTGCGCGACGCGTACATCGCCTGGGACGAGGCGCAGCAGATCGACTGGGCGGTGCGCTACTGGGAGCGCGCGCGCGCCGGGCGGCTTCCCGTCCGCCGCGATTTCGCCGCGTTCTGGCGCGACTTCGAATGGATGGGCGTGCAGCGGCAGCTCAAGGTGCTCGGCATCTTCGCGCGGCTCGCGCATCGCGACGGCAAGCGCGGCTACCTCGACGACATGCCGCGCGTGATGGCCTACCTGCGCGGCGCGTGCGCGCGCTACGGCGCGCTCCACCCGCTGCTCGGGCTCCTCGACGAGCTCGAGGACCGCGCTCCCGTCGTCGGCTACTCCTTCTCGCGCCCGGCATGAGCGCCGCCGGGCGCGAGAGCCCTCGAGGCTACAGCGCAATGATCCTCGCGGCGGGCCGCGGCGAGCGGATGCGCCCGCTGTCCGACGCGACGCCCAAGCCGCTGCTTCTCGCCGGCGGCAAGTCCCTCATCGCCTGGCAGATCGAGGCGCTCGCGCGCGCGGGATTCACCGACATCGTGATCAACGCGTCGCACCTCGCCGACAAGCTCGTCGCCGCCGTCGGCGACGGCGCGGCGTTCGGCGTGGCGGTGCGCTGGTCGATCGAGCCCGCGCCGCTCGAGGCGGGCGGCGGCATCGCGACCGCGCTCCCGCTGCTGCCGCGCGGTCCGGTGCTGATCGTCAGCGGCGACGTATGGACCGCTTTCGACTACGCGACGCTCGTGCCGCGTCTCGTGCGGATGGCGCGCGACCCCGCTTCGCCCCGCGTCCACCTCGTGCTCGTCCCGCGCACGCCCGAGCTGCCGCGCGGCGACTTCGCGCTGGCGAACGGGATGCTGGATCTCCGTGGCGGCGAGCGTCTCGTCTACGGCAACATCGGCGTCCACGACACGGCGCTGTTCGCGGAACTACCGCGCGGCGCCCGGCTCCAAATGCTTCCCCTGTGGCGGGACTGGATCGGGAGAGGCTGGGTCAGCGGCGAGCTCTACGCCGGCCCTTGGGCCAACGTCGGCACGCCCGCCGACCTCGCGCGGCTCGACGCGCGCCTCGCTGCCGCTCCGTCCCCCTGCACCGTCCCGCTCACCCCCTCATGAACGCGAACGCCCCGCACAATCCGCTGCTCGACTTCAGCGACCTGCCGCGCTTCGACGCGGTTCGGCCGGAGCACATCGCACCGGCCGTCGACGAGCTGCTCGCGCGGGCGCGTTCGACCGTCGAGGCAATCTCGCGCGTCACGGAGCCGCCGACGTGGGAGAACCTCGCGGCGCCGCTCGCCGACGCGCTCGACCAGCTCGACCGCGCGTGGGGAGTCGTCGGTCACCTGAACGCGGTGGCGAGCACGCCCGAGATCCGCGCGGCCTACCACGCGGGACTGCCGAAGGTCACCGCGTTCTTTGCCGATCTCGCGCAGGACGAGCGCCTCTACGCGCGCTTCAAGGCGTTCGCCGCCGCTCCCGGCTTCGCGGCGCTCGATTCCGCGCAGCGCAAGCTCGTCGACAACGAGCTGCGCGACTTCCGGCTGGGCGGCGCCGAGCTGCCCGCAGCCGAGAAGGCGCGGCTCAAGGCCGTCGAGGAGGAGCTCGCGGACCTGACCGCCCGCTTCGACGACCACGTGCTCGACTCGACGAACGCGTTCGCGCTTTACGTCGACGACGTCGCGCGCCTCGCCGGCGTCCCGGCCGACGCGGTCGCGGCGGCGCGGGCCGCCGCGGCGGAAGAGGGCCGGGCCGGCTGGAAGCTCACGCTGCGGATGCCGTGCTACCGGCCGGTGATGACCTATGCGACCGACCGCGCGCTCCGCGCCGAGCTGCACCGCGCGTACGCGACGCGCGCGTCCGAGCTCGGCGCGAATCCCGACTGGGACAATACGCCGGTCATCCGCCGCATCCTCGAGCTCCGGCGCGAGGCGGCAGCGCTGCTCGGCTACCCTGACTTCGCGACGCTCGCGCTCGTGCCGCGGATGGCGTCCTCCACGCGCGAGGTGCTGGAGTTCCTGCGCGACCTCGCTCGCCACGCAAAGCCGTTCGCCGCGCGCGAATACGCCGAGCTCGAGGCGTTCGCACGCGCGTCGCTCGGCCTCGACCGCTTGGAGCCGTGGGATCTCGCGTTCGCCTCGGAAAAGCTCAAGGAGTCCCGGCACGCCTTCTCCGACGAGGAGGTGCGCGCCTACTTTCCGGAGGACCGCGTGCTCGCGGGCCTCTTCCGCCTGACCGAGTCGCTGTACGGCGTGACCGTGCGCGAGACGCGCGCGGCGGCGTGGCACCCGACGGTGCGCTTCTTCGAGCTCGACGACGAAGCGGGGAATCCCGTCGGCCGGTTCTATCTCGACCTCTACGCGCGGCCGGGGAAGCAGGGCGGGGCGTGGATGGACGACGCGATCAAGCGCCGCCGCCTCGGTAACGGCGTCCAGCGGCCGGTCGCGTATCTCACGTGCAATTTCTCGGCGCCCGTGGGCGAAGGCGCGGCGCGCAGGTCGGCGACGTTCACGCACGACGAGGTCATCACGCTGTTCCACGAGTTCGGCCACGGCCTGCACCTGCTCCTGACCGAGGTCGACGTCGTCGGCGTGTCGGGCATCGCCGGGGTCGAGTGGGACGCGGTCGAGCTGCCGAGCCAGTTCATGGAGAACTTCTGCTGGGAGTGGGACGTCGTCGCCCCGATGACGGCCCACGTCGAGACCGGAGCGCCGATCCCGCGTACGTTGTTCGACCGGTTGCGCGGCGCGAAGACCTTCCAAAGCGGGATGGACATGGTCCGGCAGCTCGAATTCGGCCTCTTCGACATGGAGCTCCATTCAGCCTACGACCCCGGGGCCGGGGGCTCCCCCCAGGCCGTGCTGGACGCCGTGCGGCGGGAGGTCGCCGTCGCTCCCAGGGCGCCTTACGACCGGTTCATGCACTCGTTCCTCCACGTCTTCGCCGGCAGCTACGCGGCCGGGTTCTACAGCTACAAGTGGGCGGAGGTGCTCTCGGCAGACGCCTTCAGCCTGTTCGAGGACATGGGAATCCTGTCGGCGGCGGCCGGGGCCCGGTTCCGCTCCGAGATCCTGGCCAAGGGGGGCAGCCGGCCGGCCATCGACTCATTTACGGCGTTCCGCGGGCGGACTCCCCAAATCGCAGCCCTTCTGCGGCATAATGGCCTGATGACATCGGCATAAGGAGCCGCCATGCCACGGGCCACCCTCGGGATTGCGCTGGTCGCGGGCCTCGCCGCCGTCGTCGCCATGGGCGCCGCGGCGCAGAACCAGCAGGTCTACCGCTACGTCGACAAGGAGGGCCGGGTCGTCTATTCGGACCGCGGGCCGCCGGCAGACGCCCGCGACGTCCAGTCCAAGCGCCTGCGCGGGAACGTCATCGAGAACAACGAGATGCCGCTCGCCGCGCAGCAGGCGCAGGAGCGCTTCCCGGTCACGCTCTATTCGTTCGGCTGCGGCGAGGTCTGCACGGCCGCGGAGGCGCTGCTCAACCGCCGCGGCGTGCCGTACTCGGCGGTCAACGTCGAGACGCCCGAGGGCGCCGAGCAGCTGTCGAAGATGACCGGCGAGCTCAAGGCTCCCGTGCTCCAGGTCGGCGACCGGACCTTCGTCAAGGGCTACAGCGACACGCAGTGGAACAAGGCGCTCGACGAGGCCGGCTATCCCAAGGCCCCTGCGCCGCGCACGGTCGCGGCAGGGAGCCGCGCGCCCGAGGCCACGGCGACGGCCGCGGCGAGCGAGCCGCGAGCGGTCAACGCGCCGACGCAGTATCCAAGACAGTAAGCTGATGTGATGCCCGCACCGGGAGCCGCCGCCTGCGCTCGCCGCGGGCGGAGGCGGGATCGCGCGCGTTGAAGCTCGCCACCTGGAACGTCAACTCGCTGAACGTGCGCCTGCCGCGCCTCGTCGCGTGGCTCGCGGCGGAGCGACCCGACGTCGTCTGCCTGCAGGAAACGAAGCTCGAAGACGACAAGTTCCCGCGGCTCGAGCTCGAAGCCGCGGGCTACGCGGCGCAGTTCTCGGGCCAGCGCACCTACAACGGCGTCGCGCTCCTCGTCCGCGCGGGCGCCGATCCTCCAGTCGACGTCGTCACCGCGCTGCCGGGGTTCGAGGACGTCCAGAAGCGCGTGCTCGCGGCCACCGTCGGCGGACGCCGCATCGTCGGCTTGTACGTGCCGAACGGGCAGTCCGTCGACTCCGACAAATACCGCTACAAGCTCGACTGGTGCCGCGCCGCGACGGCGTGGCTCGCGCAGGAATTCGCGCGTCATCCCGAGCTCGCCGTCTGCGGCGACTTCAACGTCGCACCCGAGGACCGCGACGTGCACGATCCCGAGCTCTGGCGCGGGCAGGTGCTGTTCTCGGAGCCCGAGCGCGCGGTGTTCCGCGACTGGCTCGCGCTCGGGCTCAAGGATGGGTTTCGCCTCTTCGACCAGCCCGAGAAGTCGTTCAGCTGGTGGGACTACCGGCAACTCGCGTTTCCGAAGAACCGCGGGCTGCGCATCGATCACATCCTGCTCTCCCCTGCGCTCGCCGCGAAATGCACGGCGTGCCGGATCGACCGCAACGCGCGCAAGGGCGAGAAGCCCTCCGACCACGCGCCGGTGATCGCCGAGTTCGCGTCCTAGCCGCCCCCAGCGGCGCGTCAGTCGGCGACCCGACGCCGCCGGCCGAGCTCCGGCTCGAGCCCGAGCTCCTGGATCTTGCGCGTCAGCGTGTTGCGCCCCCAGCCCAGCCGTTGCGCGGCCTCCATCCGATGCCCGCCGGTGTACGCGAGCGCGCGCAGGATCAGCGTCCTCTCGAACTCGCGCTCGAGGCGGTCGCCGACTGCGGGCTCCCCGTGCGCGAGCGCGCGCGCGAGCTCCTGGTCGAGCTCCGCGCGCCACGCCGGATCGGCGGTCTCGGCGGAGGGGGCGGCGGGCGCCGCGCGCACCTCCGGCGGCAGATCGGCGGCGTCGATCCGCTGTCCGGGCGCCATCACGGTCAGCCAGTGGCAGATGTTCTCGAGCTGCCGGACGTTGCCCGGGAACGGGAACGCGCAAAGCGCCTTCAACGCTTCGTCGCTCAGCACCTTGGGCTCGACGGCGAGCTCGCGCGCGCTCTTCTGCAGGAAGTGCCGCGCGAGCGGCCCGATGTCCTCGCGGCGCTCGGCGAGCGGCGGCAGTCGCAGCCGGACGACGTTCAGGCGGTGCAGCAGGTCTTCGCGGAAGAGTCCCTGCCGCACGCGCTCCTCGAGGTCCTGGTGCGTGGCGGCGATCACGCGAACGTTCGACTTCTGCGGCGAGTGCCCGCCGACGCGATAGTACTCGCCGTCGGAGAGCACGCGCAGGAGGCGCACCTGCAGGTCGGGCGGCATGTCGCCGATCTCGTCCAGGAACAGCGTGCCGCCCTCGGCCTGCTCGAAGCGGCCGCGGCGCGAGGTCTGCGCGCCGGTGAACGCGCCGCGCTCGTGACCGAAGAGCTCGGACTCGAGCAGGTCCTTCGGGATCGCCGCCGTGTTGATCGCGATGAACGGGCCGGCCGCGCGCGGACTGTGCCGGTGCAGCGCGCGCGCGACGAGCTCCTTGCCGGTGCCCGAGCCGCCGGTGATCAGGACGGTCGCGCTCGACTGCGACAGGCGCCCGATCGCGCGGAACACCTCCTGCATCGCCGGCGCCTGGCCCAGCATCTCCGGCGCCTCCGACGCCGCGGCGGGCGGCGCTGCGGCCGCGGGCGCCTCGGTCATCGCGCGACGGATCAGCGCAAGCGCGTGATCGACGTCGAACGGCTTCGGCAGGTACTCGAAAGCGCCGCCCTGGAAGGCCGCGACGGCGCTCTCGAGATCGGAGTACGCGGTCATGATGATCACGGGGAGGTGCGGATGGCGCTCCTTGACCGTCTCGAGCAGCGCGAGCCCCGATTCGCCGGGCATCCGGATGTCGGAGACGAGCACCTGCGGCTCGGTCGTCGCGAGCGCCTGCAGCACCTCGTACGCCGACGCGAACGACCGGTGCGGAATGCCTTCGCGCGCGAGCGCCTTCTCCAGCACCCAGCGGATCGAGCGGTCGTCGTCGACGATCCACACCGGCCGCCGCGGCGCGGCGGCCGCGGGTTCAGGAACGTATGCGTTCATCGCGGTCCACTCAGTGGGCCGCTGCGGGCGCACTGCGCTCGAGCGGCAGCAGGATGGAAAACACGGTGCGACCCGCCCGGCTCTCGCATTCGATCGTCCCGCCGTGCTGGGCGATGAACGTCTGCGCGAGCGTGAGCCCGAGGCCGCTGCCGCCTTCGCGGCCGGACACGAGAGGGTAGAAGATCCGGTCGCGGATGGCCTCGGGCACCCCCGGTCCGTTGTCCTCGACGGCGAGGGCGAGCGCGAGCCGGTGCCGCT
>DASQBO010000414.1:0-5498 GCA_035635175.1 Casimicrobiaceae bacterium
CGAGTCGATGCAGGACGTGATCTTCAACGGCGCCGGCGAGCGGAAGCCGGTCGGGCGCGCGTCCGTCGAGCTCTACTTCGACAACAGCGCCGGGCGCATCGGCGGGCAGTGGGGCCAGTACGCCGAGCTCTCGATCAAGCGGGTGCTGACGCGCGACGGCGATTCGTCCTACTACATCAACAACATCCCCGTCCGCCGCCGCGACATCCACGACCTCTTCCTCGGCACCGGCCTCGGCCCGCGCGCCTACGCGATCATCGAGCAGGGGATGATCTCGCGGGTGATCGAGGCCAAGCCCGAGGAGCTCCGCGTGTTCCTCGAGGAAGCCGCGGGCGTCTCGAAGTACAAGGAGCGGCGGAAGGAAACCGAGGGACGGCTCGCGGACACGCGCGACAACCTCTCGCGCGTCGAGGACATCCGCGTCGAGCTCGGGACGCAGCTCGAGAAGCTCGACGCGCAGGCGAAGGTCGCGACCGAGTACCGTGACCACGAGGCGCGCCTCCGGCAGGTCCAGCAGCTCCTGTGGTTCTCGAAGCAGCAGGACGCGCTGGCCGCGCGCGAGCGGCACACGAGCTCCATCGCGAGCCTGACCGTGGCGTTCGAAGGATTGCAGGCGGACGTCCGCGCGGCCGAGGCGAAGCTTGAGGCGCTGCGCGCCGATCACTATGCGGCGGGAGACGCGCTGCACGAGAAGCAAGGGGCCTACTACGAGGCCAACGCCGAGGTGACGCGGCTCGAGCAGCAGCTCGCGTTCGCGCGCGAATCCGAGACGCGGATCACGCAGCAGGCGGCGCAGCTCGCCGAGCAGCTCGGCGCGCTCGGAGGACAGGAGGCCGCGCTCGCCGACGAGCGCAAGGCAGCCGAAGCGGCGCTCGAGCAGGCGCTCGTCGCGCGCGAGGCGGCGGCGGCGGACGAGCAGGCCGCGGCCTCCGCGCTACCCGCCGTCGACGAAGCGGTGCGGCAGGCGGAAGCCGCGGTGGCCGCGATCCAGGAGCGGATCGCGCAGGGCGAGCAGGCGATCCGCGTGAGCGAGACGCGCCGCGAGAGCCTCGCTACCGCGATCGCGCAGCTCGCGCAGCGCCGCGAACGCCTCGAGAGCGAGCAGCGCGGGCTCGCAGCGCCAGTCACGTCCGCGCTCGCGGACATCGGGGAGCAGCTCGCGCAGGAAACTGCCGAGCTTCAGGCGAAGGAACAGGCGCTCGGCGCGCTGCGCGAGTCGGTGCAGGACTTGCAGGAGCGGCAGCGGACGGCCGGGGAGACGGCGCGCGAGACCGCCACCCGGCTGGCCGACCTCGACGCGCGCGCGCAGGCGCTCGCGGCGCTGCAGGCGAAGATCGGCGAGGGTGAGGACACGCGGGCGTGGCAGGAGGCCCGCGGCCTCGCGCCGGCGCGCAGGCTGTGGCAGGGACTCGACATCGAGCCCGGCTGGGAAGACGCGCTCGAAGCCGTCCTGCGCGAGCGGCTCGACGCGATCGAGCTCGAGCGTCTCGACACCGTCAGGCAGTGGCTCGACGGCGACGCCGGTGCGCCGCCTGGCCGGATGGCGGTGTATGCGCCCGAGACCAGCGCCGGGTCCACCACCACGCCGGGCGACGCTCTGCTCGCGCGCGTCCGCACGGCGCGGCCGGGTGTCGCACGACTGCTCGCGGACTGGCTCGACGGCGTGCGCTGCCGCGACGGCATCGGTGCGGCGCTCGCCGATCGCGGCTCGCTCCAGGTCGGCGAGGCGCTGGTGACGCCGCAGGGCCACGTCGTCACGGCCCAGGCGGTCAGCTTCTTCGCTCCGGACAGCGCGCTGCACGGCGTCCTCGCGCGACAACGCGAGCTGGCGGAGCTCGCGGAGGCGATCACCGGCGCGCGGGCGGCAGCGGACGGCGCGCGCGACGCGCTCGCCGCAATCGATGCCGAGCTCGCGACGTCGCAGGACGCCTACCACGCCGAGAGCATGGCTTTCGCGTCGCAGCAGCGGCGTTGCCACGACCTCGACCTCGAGCTCCTGCAGCTCAAGCAGGCGGCCGAGGCGGCCGAGAAGCGGCGTGCGCAGATCGGCGAGGAGCTCGCCGCCATCGGCGCCGACGAGGACGCCGAGCAGGAGCGCTCGCGCGCGCTCGCCGCGGAGCTCGCCGACGCGCAGTCGGCACTGCACGACGAGACGGCGAAGCGCGACGCGGCGAAGCACGCGCGGAACGAAGCCGAGGTGGCGCAGGCACGGGCCCGCGAGCGCGCCCGTACCGCCGAGCGGACGGCGCAGGAAGCGGCGTTCGCGGAGCGCAGCTGCCGCGACCGGCTGGCCGAGCTCGAGCACCGCCGCGAGTCGCTCGCGGCGCAGGTCGCGCAGCAACAGGGGCTGCTCGCCCAGCTCGGCACCGAGCGCGCGGCGATCGACTGGACGCCGGTCGAGCAGGCGCTGCAGCGGCAGCTCGCGGCGCGGGGCGAAGCGGAGCAGGCGCTGGCGGCGGCGCGCGATCGCCTCGAGGGTCTGGGCGCAGAGCTGCGCGCCGCCGACGAGGCGCGGCTCGCGGCCATGCAGAAGCTCGAGCCGGCGCGCGCGAAGATCGAGGACATGCGGTTGAAGGAGCAGGCGGCCGTGCTGGCCGAGGAGCAGTTCGCCGCGCAGCTGGCCGAAGCCGGCGCCGACCTCGCGGTGCTTCCTGCGGAGCTCAAGGCGTTCGGACCCAAGTCGGGCCTCCCCGCCGAGATCGAGCGGGTGCAGGCCGCGATCGCCGGGCTCGGCGCCGTCAACCTCGCGGCGCTGGACGAGCTCGCGCTCGCGCGGGAGCGCAAGCAGTACCTGGACGCGCAGGCGGCCGACCTCACCGAGGCGATGTCGACGCTCGAGAGCGCGATCCGCCAGATCGACCGCGAGTCGCGCCAGCTGCTGCAGCAGACGTTCGACACGGTCAACGAGAACTTCGCGAAGCTCTTCCCGTCGCTCTTCGGCGGTGGCCAGGCGCGGCTCCTGCTGACCGGCGACGAGATCCTCGACTCCGGCGTGCAGGTCATCGCCCAACCGCCCGGCAAGCGCAACACTTCGATCCACCTGCTCTCGGGTGGCGAAAAGGCGCTGACGGCGATCTCGCTCGTCTTCGCGTTGTTCCAGCTCAATCCTGCGCCCTTCTGCCTGATGGACGAGGTCGACGCGCCGCTCGACGACCCGAACACGGGGCGCTTCTGCCGGATGGTCACCGCGATGGCGGGCGAGACGCAGTTCGTGTTCATCTCGCACAACAAGATCACGATGGAGATGGCGGGGCAGCTGATCGGCATCACGATGCCCGAGCCCGGCGTATCGCGCGTCGTCGCGGTGGACATCGCCGAGGCGATCGAGCTCGCCGAATCGGGCGCCGCGGCCGCCTGACGCCGCCCGAAAAGCGGCATCTATCGATCGGCGGCACGCTATAATCCGCGGGCGCCGCCGGTCGAATCCGCTTCGCTTCGCGTCCTTCCGGAATTCGCATGTCCTCGCTGCAACTGGGCCTCATCGTCGCCGGCGTCGCGCTCGTCGTCGGCGTCCTGATCTACAACTGGCTGCAGGAGCGCCGCGTCCGCCGGCGCATCCGCGAGGCGTTTCACGAAGCGGGCGCCCCCGCGTCCGCACCCCCTCGCGTCGCGGCCGGCCGGGGCGCGGAACGCGTAGAGCCCACGCTGGGGCAACTCGACGCCGCCGCCGCGCCGCCGCCGCGTCCCGCGCACGTCGCCGACCCCGCGCTCGACGCGGATGACCCCGCTTACGAACCGCCGGTCGACGTCCAGGCGCGCCTCCCGACCGAGCTCGACGGTGGCGAAGAAGCCGTGACGCCACCGGCGCCGCCGCCGTCCGTCGATCGCAACGTGCGCGTTCCCGATGCCGACATCGAGTGCATCGTGTCACTGCAACCCGTGCGCCCGGTCAGCGCAGGCGCCGTCGCCGCCGGATTGCACGCGCGGATCGGAAAGCCGCTCCGCTGGTTCGGGCGGCGCTCGCCCGACGCCCCGTGGCAATTGCTCAAGTCGGACACGGCGGGCGAGTTCTCCGAGATCGTCGCGTGTCTGCTGCTCGCGGACCGCGGGGGCGCCGCGAGCAAGGCGCTGATCGACGCCTTCGCCCGGCTCGCGGGGAGCGTCGCGTCGTCGCTGCCCGCGGCCTTCGTGCCGCCGGATTCGGCGCGGGAGGCCGCGCGCGCCGAGGCGCTCGACCGCCTCTGCGCGGACCTCGACGTGCAGATCGGCCTCACGGTGCTGAAGACGGGCGGCGCGACGATCGCCGGCACGCGCCTGCGCGGCGTTGCCGAGGCCGCCGGATTCCGCCTGGGCGAGGGCGGCCGCTTCGAGTGGGTGCAGGAGGATACCGGCGCGGTGCTCTACTCGCTCGCGAACTTCCGGCCCGAGGCGTTCACGCTCGAAGCGCTGCGCTCGGCGTCGACACCGGGTGCCGTGTTCCTTCTCGACGTGCCGCGCGTCGCCGATCCCGCGCGCGTGTTCGACCAGATGAAGCTCGCCGCGAAGCGGATGGCGCACACGCTCGACGCGGTGCTCGTCGACGACAATCGCCGGCCGCTCGACGACGCGGCGCTCGCCTCGATCCGCGAGCAGGTGCAGGCGACCGCCGCGGCGCTGACCGAGGTCAACATCGCGCCTGGCAGCCCGCGCGCGATGGCGCTGTTCGGGAGCTGACGGCGGCGGCGCGCCGCCCTCGAGCGCTGCGATGAGCGCCGCCGGAACCCCCGCCGCGGTCCGGGCCCGCGTCGCCGCGCTGCGGCGCGAGATCGCGGAGCACGACCATCGCTACTACGTTCTCGACGCGCCGACGGTTAGCGACGCCGAGTACGACGCGCTCTACCGTGAGCTGCAGGCGCTCGAGGCGCAGCATCCGGCGCTCGTCACGCCGGATTCCCCGACGCAGCGGGTCGCGGGCGCGCCGGCGGCGTCGTTCGCGCCGGTCCGGCACCGGGTGCCGATGCTGTCGATCCGCACCGAGACGGACACGACGGTCGGCGCAGCCGCGAAGTTCGACGCGCGGATCCGCCGCGACCTGGGCCTCGCATCCGACGCGCCGCCGGTCGACTATCTCGCCGAGCTCAAGTTCGACGGCCTCGCGATCAGCCTGCGCTACGAGGACGGGATCCTCCTGCAGGCCGCGACGCGCGGCGACGGCGAGGTCGGCGAGGACGTGACGGGCAACATCCGCACGATCCGGGCGGTCCCGCAGCGGCTTCGCGGCCGGCGCGCGCCGCGCGTCCTCGAAGTGCGCGGCGAGGTGTACATGACGCGGCGCGACTTCGAGGCACTGAACGAGCGCCAGCGCGCCGCCGGGCAGAAGACGTTCATCAACCCGCGCAATACGGCGGCCGGTGCCGTCCGCCAGCTCGACCCGGCGGCGACGGCGCTGCGGCCGCTGCATTTCTTCGCCTACGGCCTGGGCGAGAACGAAGGCTTTACGACGCCATCGACGCTAAGCGCGGTGCTCGACGCATTCGAGGAGCTCGGTCTTCCCGTCAACCGCGACCGCCGGCGCGCGC
>DASQBO010000415.1:0-8629 GCA_035635175.1 Casimicrobiaceae bacterium
AGCCAGGAGCCCGAACAGCACGTACGCCTTGCGCGTGGCGCCCGGCAGCCGGTTGATCATCACGTCGACGCCGACGTGGATGCCGGTGCGCACGCCGTAGGCCGCGCCGAACTTCGCCATCCACACGAACATGTAGATGCAGAGCTCCTGCGCCCACGACAGGTCGATCTTGAGCAGCGCGTCCTGGACACCGGGAATCGGCATGCCCGCCGAATAGCGGTGGACGACGGCGACGAAGATCAGCAGCGTGGCCGCGCCCATCAGGAACGCGATCAGCCACTCTTCGAGATGGTCGAGAATCTTCAAGGCTCTCCTCCCCGCCGTGAGCGAATCGACCGGCGCAGCGCGCGGCCGGTGCTGCATCGACCGGCGCAGGGCGCCGGCTCCGTCGACCGTTCCGAAACACCCGGCACGCCGCCTCTTGCGGGCTGCTGCGCCGGCCCCGAATCAACCGGCGCGGGCCGCGCCGGTTGATTCGGGGCTGTCCTCCGAACCACGACTACGGCTTGAAATCCGTCGCCTTGTAGACGTCGGCGATGACCTCCTTGCCGATGCGCCCCTCGTTCTCCTTGTGCACGGGGATCAGCGCCTTCTTCATCGCGGCCCTCTGATCGGGCGTGAGCGTCAGGATCTCGGTCTTTCCCGACTTCTTCACGGCTTCTAGCGCGTCGTCGTTCTCCTTCTGCGCGATGTCGTTCGCGTACTTGGTCGCGTCCTTCATCGCGCCCTCGAGCGTCGTCCGCACGTCGGGGGGGAGTCCGTCCCAGAACTTCTTGTTCACGATGACCGCGTAGCCCAGGTAGCCGTGGTTGGTCAGCGCCAGGTACTTCTGGACCTCGTGCATCTTCTGCGTGTAGAAGTTCGACGGCGGGTTCTCGGTCCCGTCGACGACGCCCGTTTGCAGTGCCTGGTAGACCTCGGAGAACGCCATCACCTGCGGGATCGCGCCGAGCGCCTTGATCTCGTCGCCGAGTACCTTCGAGGACTGAATCCGCATCTTGAGACCCTTGTAGTCGGCCGGCATGCGGATCGGCCTGTTCGCGCTCATGACCTTGAAGCCGTTGTCCCAGTAGGCGAGCCCGACGATGCCCTTGGGCTCGAGCTTCTTGAAGAGCGCGGCGCCGACCGGACCCGTCGTCACCTTGTGCAGTTGCGCGTAGTCGTCGAAGATGTACGGCAGGTCGAACACCTCGAAATCGCGGACGCCGAGCGGGCCGAACTTCGCGAGCGACGGCGCGAGCATCTGCACCGAGCCGAGCTGCAGCGCTTCCATCTCCTCGCCATCCTTGAACAGCGAGCTGTTGGGGTAAACCTCCACCTTGACGCGGCCCTTGGTCCGTTCCTCGGCGAGCTGCTTGAAGCGCTCGGCCCCCTTGCCCTTCGGCGTGTCGACGGCGACGACGTGGCTGAACTTGATGACGATCGGCTGCTGGGCGGTCGCGGTGCCGACGGCGGCGAGCAGCACCGAGAACGCTACGGCGATCGCTGGGCGAAGCTTCATGGGACCCTCCCTCGGGATGCGCGAATGGCGGCGACGGTGAAGGCCGCCAGCGCTCCGACAGCCTTGTTGGTGCGCCAGATTAGGCCTCCGACCGTCCGGCGGTCAATCGCGGACGTCGGCGCGCGCCGGCGCTGCGCCCCGCGCGGAACCGGCGGCGCAGCGCAACGGACGGCGTCGGGAGACACTATCCGCGGGTCGTCCGCCCACCCTTGACAGAGGTCAATCTTTGGCGCGGGGCGGGGCCGCAGACGTGGGGTGCCAGCGGACGTCGAGGCCACGCTCGCCCGGCGCTGCCGCGAACTGCGCATCCACGCCTATGCCGGGGACCGCGGCGAGCGCGCCCCCGCACCAGACGAGCGGCAGCGTGTTGCGCTGCCACTCCGGGATTCCGGCGGCCTGCAGGAGTCGCTTCAGCGTTTGGCGCGGCCGGTCGGCGGCGATGCGGATGCGCTCACCGCCGGCTCGCGGGCGCACGACGACCGGCGACCGCTCGACGGCGGCCACGGCGAGTCCCTTGCCCGTGACCGCGGCGAATTCGAGCTTGCCGTGGGGCAGCTCGAGCGTCGGCTCGCCGCGCCAAGGCGCGACGAACGGCACGATCGCCGCGCCGTGCACGAGAATCCGGTTGCGGTGAATGCCGATCTCCGCGCCGTCGTGGAGGAGTCGCACGCGCGCGTCCGGCGCGGCGTCCCCGAGTTGCCGCAGCATCGCATCGAGTCTCGCCGCGGAGGGAGCGCGCAACCCGTGCTGGCGCAGGAACCCGCGCAGCACGTTCCGGGCGCGCGGCGGCGCGCGCGCAGCGAGCGCGGCGAACGCGCGGCGATCCAGCGCGTCGCCGGCCGCCGCTGCGGCGCGCGCGTCGAGCGCGGCCACTTCGTCCAGCAGCGACGCCGCTTCCGCCTGCAGGAACGCCGCGCGCGCGAGCGTCGCGGGATAGCCGGGGAAGGCCGCCCGGAGCCGCGGCACGATCTCGCGGCGCAGGAAATTGCGCCTGAGGCTCGTGTCGGCGTTCGAGTCGTCGTCGATCCACTCGAGAGCGCGCGCTCGTGCGTATGCGGCGAGCATCGCCGCGGGCAGCGCGAGCAGCGGCCGCAGGAGCGCGACCCGCGCGTTCAACGGACGCACGACCGGCATCGCGGCGAGGCCGTGGGGCCCCGCGCCGCGCAGGAGCTGCAGGAGCAGCGTCTCCGCCTGGTCGTCGGCATGGTGCGCAAGTGCGACGAAGTCGGCGGCGACGGTCTCGAATGCCGCGTAGCGCGCGCCGCGCGCGGCAGCCTCCGTTCCCGTGCCCCCCGCGCGGTCGACGCGGACGCGATGCACGGACAGCGCGACGCCGCGCGCCCCGCACGCCGTCGCGCAGAACTCCGCCCAGAGGTCGGCGTGGGGGGAAAGCCCGTGGTGGACGTGAACCGCCGACAGCGACACGTCGCACGCAGGCGCCGCCGCGGCGAGCGCGTCGAGGAGCACGATCGAATCGCGCCCGCCCGAAAGCCCCACCGCGACCGCGAGCGCGCCCTTCGCCGCGCGGGCCGAACGATCCGCGCGCGCAGCCGCGAGCGCATCTTCGATCGCGCGCGACACCGTCGTCACGGCGGAAGCGGACATCGGAAGGATGCGCGGCGGGCGCGCGGCTTCGGCCCGGAGGCGCGTCAGCCCGCCGTGATCTCCTTGTACTTGCCCCAGGAGAGGATCCTGTCCTCACGCGCCTCGAGGAGCGCGTCGATCGGCTGGTCCTGCGCCTGGCGCAGTGCTTCCGTGAGCGCCTTGCGCAGGGTGACCATCATCGCGGCCTGGTCGCGGTGCGCGCCGCCGAGCGGCTCGCTCACGACCTTGTCGACGAGGCCGAGCTGCTTCAGGCGCGGCGCCGTGATCCCGAGGGTCTCGGCCGCCTCCGCGGCGAAGTCGGCCGACTTCCACAGGATCGACGCGCAGCCCTCGGGCGAGATGACGGAGTACGTGGCGTATTGCAGCATCAGCGTGATGTCGCCGATCGCGATCGCGAGCGCGCCGCCCGAGCCGCCTTCGCCGATCACCGTGACGACGATCGGGACGCGCAGGCCCGCCATCTCGTAGAGGTTGCGGCCGATCGCCTCCGACTGGCCGCGCTCCTCGGCGCCGATCCCCGGGTACGCGCCGGGCGTGTCGACGAACGTGAACAGCGGCAGCCCGAACTTCTCGGCGAGCTTCATCAGGCGCAGCGCCTTGCGGTAGCCTTCGGGCCGCGGCATCCCGAAGTTGCGGAAGATCTTCTCCTTCGTGTCGCGGCCCTTCTGGTGTCCGAGCACCATGCACGGCTGCCCGTTGAAGCGCGCGACGCCGCCGACGACGGCGGGATCGTCGCCGTACGCGCGGTCGCCGTGCAGCTCGCGGAAATCGGCAAACATGCCGGCGACGTAGTCGAGCGTGTACGGCCGCTGCGGGTGGCGCGCGACCTGCGCGATCTGCCACGCGCTCAACTTCGAGTAGATGTCCTTCGTGAGCTGCTGGCTCTTCTTCTGCAGCCGCGAGATCTCGTCGGAAATGTCGACTGCCGAGTCCTCGTGGACATAGCGCAGCTCGTCGATCTTCTGCTGCAGCTCGGCGATCGGCTGCTCGAAATCGAGGAAGGTCTGCTTCATGGCGGCGGCGGCAGGTGGCGCCCGGCGGGCATCATAGCAAAGGCGGGCCTTCGTCCGTCAGGCGAGCGCGTCCCAGACGAGCTTGGTCCCCGTCGCGAACAGCAATGCGTAGCTCACCTGGTAGAAGGCACGCTCGGGGACGCGCCGATGCAGCCAGACGCCGAGCCGGATCCCGAGCGGCGCGAGCGGCGCGAAGGCGAGCGCGGCCGCGAGGTTGCCGCCGCTGAGCTGCCCCAGGAAATAGTACGGCACGAGCTTCACGTAGTTGACGACGAGGAAGAAGGTCACCGACGTTCCGACGAACAGCGTCTTGTCGAGCCTCTGCGGGAGCATGTAGATCGCGAACGGCGGGCCGCCGGCGTGGGCGAGCGTGCTCGTGAAGCCGGACAGCGTTCCCCAGAACGCGCCGGCGACGGGGCCTCGTCCGACGCTGCCCGCCGCGAGCCGCGCGGCGAGGCGCTCGGACAGCGCGAGCCAGCGGTTCAGCGCGAACGCGACTGCGATCACGCCGACGATGAGCCGGATCGCGTTGACGGACAGCGTGCCGAACGCGGCGGCGCCGAGGGCGATGCCCACGAGCGCGCCCGGCAGCAGCACCCGAAGGTGCGCGCGCGACCACCGCGAGCGATACGCGTGGAGGCCGAAGAGGTCCATTGCGCAGAGGATCGGCAGCATGATGCCGGCCGCCTCCGGCGGCGCGATGAAGATCGACATGAGCGGGACGGCGACGCCGCCGGCGGCACCGAAGCCGCCTTTCGAGATGCCCGTGAGCAGGATCGCGACGACGGCGACCGGGTAGAACGCGAGCGGGAAGTCGGGCCAGGGCATCGTCGCTTGCCGCGGCCGGTGCGGCTACGGGCCCGGCGAGAGCATCGGCGCGTCGGCGGCGCCGCGCCGTACGGTCTGGACGCCGCGCCACGCGGCGAAGGCCTCGTTGACGACCACGGCGGCCAATACGATCGCGCCGCCGGCGAGCGCGGCGCGGCCGGGCGCCTCGCCCATGAGCGCCCAGACCCAGAGGGGACCCAGGATCGGCTCGAGCAGGGCGAGGAGCCCGAGCTCGGTGGCGGAGAGCGACCGCGATGCCGCCGTCGCGAGCAGGCAGCCGGTGCCGAGCTGCACGCATCCCATGAGCGCGAGGAAGCCCAGGTCCCGCCCGCTCGCCGCGAACGGCGGCGCGAGGATGCCGGCCACGGCAAGCGAGACGACGCCGGCGATCATCACCTGCGGCAGCATGTCGACGCGCGCGCGGTACTTGCGCAGCACCGTCACCTGGGCAGCGAAACAGCACGACACGCCGAGCGCGAGCAGGTTGCCCGAGAGCCGCCCCGCGTCGAGCGAATCGGCGAACATGACGACGATGCCGCCGAACGCGACGGCCATCGCCGCCCAGGTCCGCGGCGGGACCTTCTCGCCGAGCACGATCCGTCCGGCGATCGCCGCGAGGAACGGCGAGACGCTCATCAGCACGAACGTGTTCGCGACGGTCGTGCGCGTGAGCGAGCCGATGAAGAAGAAGAACGTTCCCGCGAGGAACAGGCCGGCAACGAGGCCGGGACGGCCGACCGCGACGACCGCCTGCGGCATCCGCCGGCCGTGCAGCACGAGCAGCACGCCCGCGACGAACAGCGCCATGAACAGCGAGCGCCAGAAGACGATCTCCCACGGGTTGGTGATGGAAAGCGCACGGACGAGGATGCCGCCCGACGACCAGCAGATGGCGGCCACGACCATGGAAACGATCGCGCGGCGATGACTGACGGCGGGCATCGTGACGAAATGCGGCGGACAACGAAAACGCCGGTCGGCGCCGGCGTCGGGAACGTGCAATTCTAGCATGCGGCGGCTGCGCATCTCGCCGCGGCTCGCGGCCGCTCAGTCGGGCGGACGCACCATGTCGACGTGCGCGATGCCGTCCTCGACGTAGACGTCGGTGACGGAGCGGAAGCCCAAGCTCGCGTAGAAAGGCTCGAGGCGCTGCTGCGCGGCGACCCGGACCGGCTGCCCGGGCCACGCGCGCGCCGCGCGCGCGATGCCTTCCTCCATCAGCACGCGCCCGAGACCCCGCCGCCGAAGCGTTGGCACGGTCAGCACGCGGCCGATCGACGGCTCCGCGTACTTCGATCCCGGGTCGAGCGCACGCAGGTAGACGGCAAGCGTCGGCGCCTTCGCGTCGGTCCTCCAGCCGAGGAGATGCCACGCCGCGAGGTCGTAGCCGTCGGCGTCCTGGAACGCGCAGTGCTGCTCGACGGTGAACACCTGCTGCCGCGCGGCGAGGACTGCGTAGAGCTCGGCCGCGGCGAGTTCCTCGAGTCGCGACCACTGCCACCGCAGCGCGACGGAAGGAATCGGGCGAACGGCGACCGGCGTGCTCTCCATCGCGCCGAACATAGCGCAGCCGGTACCGCGCGTCTACGGCGTCGGGGGGAAGTCCGCGGCGAACGAGCGGCCCATCGCCGCGGCGATCCGCGCGAAATCGGCAGCGGGAACGCGAACGACGCCGAAGCGAAACGCCGCGCCCCAGTGCGTCTTCGAACGGATGAACGAAAGCTCGGGCACGAGCGGCTTGACCGGGGCCGGCGCGGCGTCGAGGAAATCCACGTCGACCCGGAACGGGCGAAAGCCTTCGTTCGGGTCGGCCTGGTAGAGCGTGCCCGTGCGGATGCGCCCGATTGCCGTGAACGCCTGCAACGGCGCGCCGTCGGGGTGCGAGTCGCGCGGCGAGTAGTACGCGAACCCGTCGCCCGCCCGCATGCGCTCGAGCGGCCCTGCCTTGCCGTGATTGACCTGCGCGAAACCGCCGGCGATCGCGCGATCGACGTGATCCTTCGACACGACGCCGATCCAGAACCTGCGCTCTCTCATGCCGGATCCGCTCAGGCGCGCGTCGCGAGTTCGCGGGGGTGCGTGACTTCGGTCCAGCCGGCCGCGTCCTGCGACACCGCGACCGCGTGCGGGACGCGCGCGCTGCGACGAAGCGTCTCGGCCCACAGCACGCCCCCGGCCATCAGAGCGAGGCCGGCATACCGCAGCGGCCGCGCCGTCAGCACTGTTGCCATCCGCGCGTCCGCCGCGAGCAGCGGAACCACGACGCTCAGCATGACGCCCGCGACGAACGCGAATCCGCCCGCCAGCGCGAGCGCGACGGCCCATTGCGGCAGGGCGTCGAAGCGCAACGGACCGCGCTGCCGATGGCGCAGGAGCGCGAGCAGCGGGAACGCGAGCGCCAGCGCGCCGCCGCCGATCGCGGCGATGGCCGTCGCGCCCTGGACGAGGCCGAGCGGGCTGTCCGGAAACGCGCCGAGCGCGAGGCCTCGGCGCAGCGCCTGCGCGAGCGTCGGCGCGAGCTCGATCCCGAGCGCGAGCTGGAGCGCCACGAGCGTCCACTGGTAGAGGTGCCTCGGCATCGGAATCGCTCCGGATCGGAACACGTCCGCACGGAACCACTCTAGGCAATGCGCCGCCGGCCCGCCATCGTCCGGACGGACGACGTCGCCGTCACCAGAGCCACGGAACGATGCGCTTGGTCCGCGTCGCGTACGCCGCGTAGCCGGGATGCGCCGCCGCCATCCCGCGTTCCTCGCGCCTCGCTTTAGCGGCCAGCACCGCGGCGAGCGCGACGAGAGCGACAAAGCGCCAGACCGACCCATAGCCGGCGGCCAGTCCGGCGGCGGCGACAAGGAGCGCCGCGTACATCGGATGCCGGATCCACCGGTACGGCCCCGTCGTGATCAGGCGGCCGTCGGGCTTGGGCTCGGGGCGGACGTTGAAGTTGCCCGGCCGGTTCGCGGCGAGTGCCCACGCGCCGATCGCGCCGCCTGCGGCGACGACGGCAGCCGCACCGACGCCGATCCCGCGGCCCTCCCACGGCACGGCGATCGCGGCGATCAGCGCCAATTGCAGTGCGACGAGAAGGCTCGAACTCACGGCGAGGATCGGAACGGACGGGGAGAGCTTACGCCACGCACGGGAGCGCTAGAATCGCGGACGAAGGGGGCGACGATGAAATCGCATCGCATCGCGGTGATTCCCGGCGACGGGATCGGCAAGGAGACGGTGCCCGAGGGCCTGCGCGTGCTCGAGGCCGTCGCGCGGCGCTTCGAAATCGGCTTCGAGTGGAGCCATTATGCGTGGGACTGCGATCACTACCTGAAGCACGGGCGGATGATGCCGGAGGACTGGTTCGAGGTCCTCTCGCCGCATGCCGCGATCTTCTACGGCGCCGTGGGCTGGCCCGAGAAGGTGCCGGACCACGTGTCGCTTTGGGGTTCGCTGATCCAGTTCCGCCGCGGCTTCGACCAGTACGTGAACCTGCGGCCGTGCCGCCTGATGCCGGGAATCCCGACGCCGCTCGCGAACCGCAAGCCCGGCGACATCGACTTCGTCGTCGTCCGCGAGAACACCGAGGGCGAGTACTCGTCGGTCGGAGGGCGGATGTACGAGGGCACCGACCGCGAGATCGTGTTCCAGGAATCGGTGTTCTCGCGCAAGGGCGTCGACCGCATCCTCG
>DASQBO010000416.1:0-3250 GCA_035635175.1 Casimicrobiaceae bacterium
TGCAGCATCCGGCCAGCGGCCTCGTCACGGCGCTGGAGCCCGTCATGCGAGCGTGCTCGGGCGTCTGGATCGCGCACGGCAGCGGCTCCGCCGACCGCGAGACCGTCGACCGCCGCGACCGGGTGGCCGTGCCGCCGGAGCATCCCCTCTACGAGCTTCGCCGCATCTGGCTCACGAAGGAGGAGGAGGACGGTTACTACGCGGGATTTGCCAACGAGGGCCTGTGGCCGCTATGCCACATCGCGCACGTCGGGCCGACGTTTCGCGCCTCCGATTTCGAGTACTACCGCAAGGTCAACGAGCGGTTCGCGGACGCGGTCGCCGACGAGTCTAAGACGCCCGATCCCGTCGTGCTGGTGCAGGACTATCACTTCGCGCTCCTGCCCCGGATGATCCGCGAGCGCCTCCCGGCGGCGACGATCATCACCTTCTGGCACATCCCGTGGCCGAATCCCGAGTCGTTCGCGATCTGTCCCTGGCGCGGCGAGCTCCTCGACGGTCTCCTCGGCAGCAGCATCCTCGGCTTCCACACGCAGTTCCACTGCAACAACTTCGTCGACACCGTCGACCGCACGCTGGAGGCGCGCGTGGACCGCGAATCGTTCACGGTCTCGTTCCGCGGCCAGCCGACGGCGGTTCATCGCTACCCGATTTCGATCGAATGGCCGCCCGCGGCCCTGGCCACGGTGAAGAGCGTCCCCGAAGCGCGGTCGGCGGTGCGCGAGCGCCTTGGGCTGCCGCGGGGACACCGCCTCGGGATCGGGATCGACCGGCTCGACTACACGAAGGGCATCGTCGAGCGGTTCAACGCCGTCGCGCGCCTGATGGAGCTGCAGCCGGAGTGGATCGGACACTTCTCGTTCATCCAGATCGCAGCGCCTTCGCGCGGCAGCATCGGCGACTACCGCGACTATGCGGCGCGAGTGCACGCGGTCGCCGACGAAATCAACGCCCGTCACCCCGGAGCGAAGCATCCGCCGATCGTCCTGCTCAACGAGCACCACGAGACCGAGTCGGTCTACGAGCATCATCGCGCAGCCGACCTGTGTTTCGTGAGCAGCCTGCACGACGGCATGAATCTCGTCGCCAAGGAGTTCGTCGCCGCACGCGACGACGAGCAGGGCGTGCTCATCCTGTCGCAGTTCACGGGCGCCTCGCGCGAGTTGCTCGAAGCCCTGATCGTCAATCCGTACGACGCCGACCAGTGCGCGGAGGCCCTGCACGCCGCGCTGACGATGCCGGCCGAGCAGCAGCGCGACCGGATGCGCTTCATGCGCGGGGTCGTCCGCGAGTTCAACGTGTACCGCTGGGCAGGGCGGATGCTGCTCGACGCGGCGGTGATGCGCCAGCGAGGCCGCCTGCAGCCGGCCGAGACGGCGCGGTCGCTCTGAGACGCGACGCGCGCGGGCCGGGCACGATCGATCGTGAGGTTGCCCCGTCCGCCCCTCCTGCACGCGCGATGCGCGCTGTTCCTCGACCTCGACGGCACGGTGTTCGAGCTCGCGCCGAGCCCCGATCGCGTGCATCCCGACCCGAGCGTCGACGCGCTGCTGCCCGCGCTCGCTCGTCTGCTCGGCGGTGCCGTCGCCCTGATCACCGGTCGCGCGATCGCCGACGCCGACCGGCTGTTGCCGGAGCGCGAGCTGCCGATGGCCGGGCAGCACGGCTTCGAGCGCCGCGGCGCGGACGGCGCGATGCACCGCCATGCCGTGCCGACGGAGCACCTCGACCGCATGCGGCACGCGATCGGCCCCTTCGCCGCGCGCCATCCGGGCCTGCTCCTCGAGGACAAGGGCCTGACGCTCGCCCTCCACTATCGACTCGCACCGCACCTCGCCCCGCAGGTCCATCGCCTGCTCTCCGCGCAGGTGGCGGGGACGGGCGGCGAGTGGACGCTGCAGAAGGGCGATCACGTTCTGGAGATCAAGCCGGCCGGACGCGACAAGGGCAGCGCGATCCTCGACTTCATGGCCGAGGCGCCCTTCCGCGGCCGGATCCCCGTCGTCGCCGGCGACGATCTCACCGACGAGTACGGATTCGCCGAGGCGAAGGCGCACGGCGGCTGGGCGGTGAAGGTGGGGCCCGGGCCGACGGTCGCGGACTTCCACCTCCCGAGCGTGGCCGCGGTGCGCCGATGGCTCGCCGCATCGGTCGCGCCCGAGCCCGCGGCGGCCGGGCGCTGACGACGCGACGCCCCTTCGCGGGTCAGCGGCCGACGGCTCCGAACAGGGGGCGTCCGCCTCGCGCGGCGTAGCGGGCCATCAGGAACGCCGCGGCGTTCCAGGATTGACCCGGCATGCCCCGTCGGCGCCCGGTCCGGCCGTGCAGCCACTCGTTGAACTGCCAGCCGCCGAGCGCATTGGCGCGCGCGAGGTCGACGAGCGCAGCGTGCGCCCGGGCCCGCATGCCCGCCGCAGCGAGCGCCGCCACCCAGAACCCGCCGATGAACGGCCAGATGCCGCCGTTGTGATACTGGTCGGGCAGATTCTGCCGGTGGCGCGCCATGTACGGCCGCCACAGGAAGCTCGCGTCCTCGATCGGCGTGCACACGCTGCGCACCGGATACGGCGCGTCGACGCCGGCGCGAAGCAGCGCGGCGAGCGTGCGCCGGGTGGCGTTCGCGTCGGAGAGCCCGCAGAGGACCGCGAGGAGGTTGCCGAAGACGTCGCCCTCCTCGCCCCAGAACGAGAAATTGACGAAGCTCAGGTACAGGTCGCGCTCCTGCGCTGAGCTCTTCACGTAGCGCACGAGCAGGCGCGCCCGCCGGTACTCGGAGATCCCCGTCGAGAACGGATGGAAGAGCTGGTTGAAGGAGGTCCGCGTCTCGTCGCGCCGCGGCAACCGGTAGCGGCGCTTGACGAGGTGCCACAATGCGTTCGTGTAGAGGACGAACCCGGACCGCGGCATGATGTCGGCCCAGTCGCTCGCCTCGTTCTGCTGCAGGAGAAAGAAGCCCTGGTGCTCCTGGCACTGCAGCCAGTGCACCGCGGCCGCGACGCGACGCGCGAACCGCCGGCGCAGCACGGAGTGCCGACGCCGCCGGTCGAGGAAGTCGAGCGCGATCAGCCACCACAACGTCGCATCGATGCAACCCAGGTACCAGAAGTCTGCCTGGTCGCGCCCGGGGTCGACGAACTTCGGGATCTGGCCGTTGGCGGCCTGGTGCGCGGCCAGCGTGACGAGCCCCGTTGCGGCCGCGCGCTCGAGCACCGGATCGCCTGAGAGCGCCATGCCGATCGCGCAGACGGCG
>DASQBO010000417.1:0-2396 GCA_035635175.1 Casimicrobiaceae bacterium
AGCGTCTTCGTGCCGGTCGACACGATGACCTTGCCGCCGTAGAGCAGCGCGGGGACGAGATACGCGAACGTCTTGCCGGTGCCGGTGCCGGCCTCGGCGACGAGCGGCGTGCGATCGGCGATCGCGCGCGCGACGGCCTCGGCCATCGCGAGTTGCTGCGGGCGCAGGCGGAATCCCGGCAGCGCGCGCGCGAGCGCGCCGCCTTCGCCGAAGATCGCGGTTAGGAGCCTGTCGGAGTTGCTTTCGTGCATGCGACGGAGGCGATCCGGGCGCAGTTCAAGGCACGAGCCCGAAGCCATACCGGGCGTATGGGGAGGGCGAGTAACGCAGAAGTGCGCCCGGATCGCCCGGTCCCTTCGGGTTGCTGCCAAAAAGCGCGCCTGCTTCGTTCCTCGGCTTGCCGATATTCCCGATATCGGCCTCGCCTCGCGCCTCGCGGCCGTCGCTTTTTGGCCCGGCAACGCATACGCGAAAGCAACTCCGACAGGCTCCTTCCGCTCAGCGCTTGGCCTTCTTGCCTGCCGCGGGCTTGGCCGGGGGAGTCGTGCGCGACTTGACGACGGCCATGATCTCCTTGATGCCGGCAATCCGTTCGTTGAACTTTCCGTACGGCGCCATCGTGCGCGCCTTGTAGTCTTCGTCGGACTCGCCCGGCCGCCACGCGAGCGCAGCCATCGACTCGAGCCAGAACTCCTGCAGGCTCTTCGTCGCCTCGGTCGCCTGCTTCGAGATCGCCGCCTCGCGCAATGCCGCCTGGTAGGGCTTCGCCATGTTCTGCTTCTGCTTGATCAGGCAGTACTCGCTCTTCGCGCCGTTCGTGCCCTCGGTCGCCTTCTCGTAGCCGAACTCGATGATCTCGATGCTCTTCACGTGCTTGCACATCGTGTAGAGGTGCGCCACCGCGTCGAAGTAGCAGTCGAGCGCGGGCCCGCCGTCGGCGTCCGGGCAGATGTAGTTGTACGCGGGCCCGGGATTGCCGCCGATCGTCTCGGCGCTGGCGGGCGGGGCCAGGACCGCGAGGGCGGCGAGGGCGGTCGCGAGCAGAGGAATGCGAATCACGTGCGGCATCCAATCGAAGGGAAATGTCGAATGCTACCCGCGAGCGACGGGCCGACTCAAGCCGGCCGCTCGGCCGAAGGCCGCGCGTCGCCGGAAGCCGGTTCCCAGTGCTCGATCACGAGCTGCAGCGCGACGGTTCCGTTCCACTCGTTCGGATCCGGCCGATAGACGGCGCGGATCGCCGGCGGCAGCGGATCGGCATGATTGAACAGGATTGCGGCATAGCCCGGCTCGAGCGTAGGCCCGGGTCGCCGCAGCACGAGCCGCGAATGGCGTCCCTTGACGACGCGCTGGTCCGCGACCTCGAACACGTCGTCGAAGACCGGGTTGGGAAATCCCTGGCCCCAGACGCCGTCGGCGAGCGACCGCGCGAGCTCGAGCGTCAGTTCGGCCGGGGCGAGCGCGCCGTCCGTCTCCCGGACCTGCGCGAGCTGCGCGGGCGAGAGCTGCTCGCGGGCGACATCCTCGAACGCGGCGGCGAAGCGCGCGAGATCGCATTCCGCGATGGAGAGTCCCGCCGCGTACGCGTGGCCGCCGAAGCGGGCGACGACGCCGGGCGCGCGCTTCGCGACGAGATCGAGGGCGTCGCGCAGGTGGAAACCCGGGATGGACCGGCCGGAGCCCTTGAGCTCGCCGCCGCTGCCGCGCGCGAACACGATCGCGGGTCGGTGGTAGCGGTCCTTGAGCCGCGACGCGACGATCCCGACGACGCCCTGGTGCCACTCGGCGCGGAAGAGGCAGAGCGTGAAGGCGCCGTCGCCCCCCGGCTCCGCCGCGAGGTCGGCGAGCGCTTCCCCCTGCATCGTCGCCTCCACGTCGCGCCGCTCGCGGTTCAGGCGGTCGAGCTCCGTCGCGAGCGGCAGCGCCGCGGCCTGCGTCGGCGCGAGCAGGCAGCGGATCCCGACCGCCATGTCGGCGAGGCGGCCCGCCGCGTTGAGCCGCGGACCGGCGACGAAGCCGAGGTCGTACGTCGTCGCGCGGCGCGCGTCGCGGCCGGCCGCGGCAAACAGCGCATCGATCCCGGGCTGGCAGCGGCCCGCGCGGATCCGCGCGAGCCCCTGCGCGACGAGCGCGCGGTTGATGCCGTCGAGCCGCACGACGTCGGCGACCGTGCCGAGCGCCACCAGATCGAGCAGTGCGGCGAGGTTGGGCTCGGGGCGGCTCGCGAACGCGCCGCGCTCGCGCAGGACCGCGCGCACCGCCGTCAGCACGTAGAACATCACACCGACGCCGGCCAGGTGCTTGCCCGGGAAGCCGCAGCCCGGCTGGTTGGGATTGACGATCAGCGCCGGCGAGGGGAGCGTCGCGGCGGGCAGATGGTGGTCGGTGACGAGGAC
>DASQBO010000418.1:0-4252 GCA_035635175.1 Casimicrobiaceae bacterium
CCGCGAAGGCCACCCCGGAGTATTCGACGTGGAACCCCGCGACGATCTCGGACTCGCCCTCGGCCACGTCGAACGGGTGGCGGTTCGTCTCGGCGACGCCGGAGATCACGTAGACCAGGAACAGCGGGAAGAGCGGGATGAAGTACCAGTACGCGAGGCCGCCCTCCTGGCCGCGGACGATGTCCGACAGGTTGAGCGTGTTCGCCGCCATCAGCACGCCGACGAGCGCGAAGCCCATCGCGATCTCGTAGGAGACGATCTGCGCCGCCGAGCGCAGGCAGCCCAGGAACGCGTACTTCGAGTTCGACGCCCAGCCGGCGAGGATGACACCGTAGACGCCCATGGACGTCATCGCGAGGACGTAGAGAAGCCCGGCGTTGATGTCCGCGAGCACGGTGCCGTCGGCGAAGGGCACGACGGCCCACGCGGCGAGCGCGGGCGCGATCGACAGCACCGGGGCGACGAAGAACAGGTACCGGTTCGCGCCGGACGGCAGCACGATCTCCTTGAAGATCAGCTTGAAGACGTCGGCGAACGGCTGCAGGAGCCCGAGCGGCCCGACGCGGTTCGGTCCGATCCGCACCTGCATCCAGCCGATGATCTTGCGTTCGGCGAGCGTCAGGTACGCGACGCCCAGGATCAGCGGAAGCGCGATCGCGACGATCTTCGCGAGCGTCCACACGGCCGGCCACGCCGGGCCGAAGAGGTCGGCGACGGGCGCGAGCAGCGCGTTCATGCCCGCTCCACGGTGATCGGCCCGGAGAGGCCGTCGAGCCCGCAGGTCGACGGGTGCGCGGCCGCGATCCGGATCACGCCCGCGGGCACGGCGGCGTCGACGGCGGCAGGCAGCACGGCCTCGCCGCGCCCCTGCCGCACCCGGATCGGCGCGCCCTCGGCGACCCCGATCTGCTGCAGCGTGATCGCGTTCATCCGCGCCCGCGGCGGCTTCGCGTCCGCCGTCTGCTGCAGCGGCGGCGAGCGGCGCGCCAGCGGATCCGCGAAGTGGATCGGCACGTCGGCCACGCGCTCGAAGCCCTTCCCCGCGCCGGCCGGCGCGGTGACCGCCACCGCGGTGCCGTTGCCGAGCTTCGCGCGGATCGCGTCGTCCGCAGGCAGCAGCTGCCTGCGCACGTCCTCGAGCGACTCGAGGTCGAAGCCGGACAAGCCGAGCAGCGATCCCAGCACCCGCAGCACCTTCCATGCGGGCCGGGCGTCGCCGCGCGGCTTCACCACGCCGTTGAAGCGCTGGACGCGTCCCTCGCAGTTCACGAACGTGCCCCCGGTCTCGGTGAACGGACCGACCGGCAGGAGGACGTCCGCGTAGGGCGTTCCGTGCCGGAACGGCGAGAGCACGACGACAAATTCGGCGCTCTCGAGCGCGGCGCGCGCAGCGACCGGGTACGCGCAATCGAACTCGGGCTCGGCGCCGAGGACGAGATAGGCCTTGCGCGGCTCGGCGAGCATCGCGCGGGCGCTCATTCCGCTCGAGCGCGGCAGCGCGCCGGCAACGTAGCCGCCGACGCTGTTCGCGGCCTCCATGAGGCAGCCGAGCGTCGCGCCGGTCAGCTCGGCGAGCGCCTGCCCGAGGGCGAGCAGCTGCGACGCTTCCGCGTGCTGCTCGGCGCCGTTGCCGAGCAGGACCGCCTTGCGCTCGCCCGAGAGAAGCGACGCCGCGATCACCTGCGCCGTCGCCGTCGCCTCGACCCCGGATAGCGCCGCCGGGGGCTCGCGGCCGGTGGCCTTCGCCGCGGCGACGACGATCTCGGCCAGCGCGAGAGGGAGAAGCGAGGGGGCCGCGACGAACGAGTGCGCGACGCGCAGGAGCGAGTCGTCCGCGACCGACTGCACGAGCGAGATCTCCGTCCCCTTCTTCGCCGCCTGCCGCAGCCGCTGCGCGAGGAGCGGATGGTCCTTGCGCAGGAAGCTGCCGACGACCAGCACGCGGTCGAGCGTCCCGAGGTCCGCCACGGGAAGGCCGAGCCACGGGATGCCGGCGCCGTGCCCGTCGCCGCGGAAGTCCGACTGCCGGAGGCGGAAGTCGACGTTGTCCGACCCGAGGCCGCGCGCGAGCTTCGCCGCGAGCGCCATCTCCTCGAGCGTCGAGTGCGGCGAGACGAGCGTGCCGAGCGCCTCGCCGCCGTGGTTGACGACCGCGTCGCGGAGACCGTCGACGACGCGGGCGAGCGCCGTCTGCCAATCGACCGTCTTCCACTCGCCGCCGTCGAGCACCATCGGCGCGAGCAGCCGCTCCGGACTTCCGAGCGCCCCGTAGGAGAAGCGGTCCTTGTCCGAGATCCAGCACTCGTTGATCGCCTCGTTCTCCAGCGGCAGCACGCGGAGCACCTCGTCGTTCTTCGCCTGGACGATGAGGTTGCTGCCGAGCGCGTCGTGCGGGGACACGGACTTGCGGCGCGCGAGCTCCCAGGTCCGCGCGGCGTAGCGGAACGGCTTCGACGTGAGGGCGCCGACGGGGCAGATGTCGATCATGTTGCCGGAGAGCTCCGAGTCGACGGAGCGGCCGACGAACGAGACGATCTCCGAATGCTCGCCGCGGCCGATCATCCCGAGCTCCATGACGCCGGCGATCTCCTGGCCGAAGCGGATGCAGCGCGTGCACTGGATGCAGCGGGTCATCTCCTCGGCCGACACGAGCGGGCCCAGGTCCTTGTGGAAGACGACGCGCTTCTCTTCGGTGTAGCGGGACGCCGACGGTCCGTAGCCGACGGCGAGGTCCTGCAGCTGGCACTCGCCGCCCTGGTCGCAGATCGGGCAGTCGAGCGGGTGGTTGATCAGAAGGAACTCCATCACCGACTTCTGCGCCTGCACCGCGAGCGGCGACGCCGTCAGCACCTTCATGCCCTCGGCAGCGGGCGTGGCGCACGCGGGCAGCGGCTTGGGCGCCTTCTCGACCTGCACGAGGCACATCCGGCAGTTCGCGGCGATCGACAGCTTCCGGTGATAGCAGAAGTGCGGGACGTAGATGCCGAGCTTGTGCGCGGCGTCCATGACGGTGCTGCCCGGCGGCACCTGCACGGGCTTGCCGTCGATCTCCAGATTCAGAAGTGGCGCTGGACTAGACATAAGGCGCGACCACGCAGCGCTTGTGATCGATGTGGTGCTGGAACTCGTCGCGGAAGTGCTTGACGAAGCTCTTCACCGGCAGCGCCGCCGCGTCGCCCAGCGCGCAGATCGTCCGTCCCGCGATGTTGTCCGCCACCGAGGTGAGCAGATCGAGGTCCTCGTTCCGGCCCTGCCCGTGCTCGATCCGGTGCACGACGCGCCAGAGCCAGCCGGTGCCCTCGCGGCACGGCGTGCACTGGCCGCACGACTCCTCGAAGTAGAAGTACGAGAGCCGCAAGAGGGACTTCACCATGCAGCGCGTGTCGTCCATCACGATGACCGCGCCCGAGCCGAGCATCGAGCCGGCCTTCGCGATGGAGTCGTAGTCCATGTCGGTCGCGAGCATCACGTCGCCGGGAAGCACCGGCATCGACGAGCCGCCCGGGATCACGGCCTTGAGCTTGCGGCCCTCGCGGACGCCGCCCGCCATCTCGAGCAGCGTCGCGAACGGCGCGCCGAGCCGAAGCTCGAAGTTGCCGGGACGCCGCACGTCCCCCGACACCGAGAAGATCTTGGTCCCGCCGTTGTTCGGCCGGCCGAGCTCCAGGAACGCCTGCCCGCCGTTCCGGACGATCCACGGCACCGCGGCGAACGTCTCGGTGTTGTTGATCGTCGTCGGCCTCCCGTAGAGCCCGAAGCTCGCCGGGAAGGGCGGCTTGAACCGCGGCTGTCCCTTCTTGCCTTCGAGCGACTCGAGCAGCGCCGTCTCCTCGCCGCAGATGTACGCCCCGTAGCCGTGGTGGTTCCGGAGCTCGAACGAGAACCCCGAATTCAGGATGTCGTTGCCCAGGAATCCCGCGGCGTACGCCTCTGCGAGCGCCTCCTCGCAGCGCTCGTAGATGTCCCAGATTTCGCCGTGGACGTAGTTGTAGCCCCGCTTGCAGCCCATCGCGTAGGCGGCGATCGCCATGCCCTCGATCAGTGCGTGCGGGTTGTAGCGCAGGATGTCGCGGTCCTTGAACGTCCCTGGCTCGCCCTCGTCCGAGTTGCAGACGAGGTACTTGTCGCCGGCGTACTGCTGCGGCATGAAGCTCCACTTGAGCCCGGTGGGGAAGCCCGCGCCGCCGCGGCCGCGCAGCGCCGACTTCTTGACCTCGGCGATCACCGCTTGCGGCGGCGTCTTCTCCGACAG
>DASQBO010000419.1:0-5403 GCA_035635175.1 Casimicrobiaceae bacterium
GCCGCCGTCGTCGCGGCGATGGCTCCGCAACCGGGCATCGTCGACCTCGTCGGGCGCACCGACCTCGGCACGGCGATCGACCTGCTGTCGCTCGCGAGCGTGGTCGTCAGCAACGACTCGGGCCTGATGCACGCGGCGGCCGCCGTCGGCGTGCCGCTCGTCGCGCTGTTCGGCTCGTCGTCGCCCGCGTACACGCCGCCGCTCTCGCCGCGCGCGCGCATCGCGAAGATCGACATCGCGTGCAGCCCGTGCTTCAAGCGCGAATGCCCGCTCGGTCACTTCCGCTGCATGCGCGATCTCGCGCCGCGCGCGGTGTATGATATCGCGCAGCTCGTCCTCTCCTCGGAGACCGCCGACGGGCCGCCCGTCTCCGATTCCTGAACGTTCCCCGCGCGCATTGCCATGGCCAAGGCCCGCACGCCGCCGATCTACACGACGCCCGCCGACGCCGCGCTCGCGTTCTACCAGGCGTTCGAGGCGCGCGACCTCGACGCGATGATGGCGACCTGGGCCGAGGACGAGGACATCGTGTGCGTGCACCCGGGCGGGACGCGGATGGTCGGCTACGAGGCGGTGCGCGCCGGCTGGGAGCAGTTGTTCTCCGGCGACACGCGCCTCGCCTTCCGGCTCGACCAGGTCGTTGTCATCGAGACCGTCGGCCTCGCGATGCAGAGCGCGGTGGAGCACGTCACGCTGGGCAGCGACGGCAGCCCACGGGGCGCCGCGATCTGCACCAACGTGTTCCTGCGCACGCCGTCCGGCTGGCGCATCGTGATGCATCACGCGTCGCCAGCGCCGGCGGTGCCGACGACTGAGCCCAAGGGCCCGCTGCACTAGCACCGAACTGCCCGCAGCGCGCGGGCAGAGGGTCAGCCGGTCCCGCCGACCGTGAGCCCGTCGATCTTGAGCGTCGGCTGGCCCACGCCGACGGGCACGCTCTGCCCGTCCTTGCCGCAGGTGCCGATCCCGGCGTCCATCTCGAGATCGCGCCCGACCATCGATACCCGGGTGAGCGCGTCGGGGCCGTTGCCGATGAGCGTGGCGCCCTTGACGGGATAGACGAGCTTGCCGCGCTCGATCTTCCACGCTTCCGCCGCGGAGAAAACGAACTTGCCGCTGGTGATGTCGACCTGGCCGCCGCCGAAGTTGACGGCGTAGATGCCCTCGTCGACCGACGCCAGGATCTCGGCGGGGTCGTGCGCGCCGGCGAGCATGATCGTGTTGGTCATCCGCGGCATCGGCAGGTAGGCGAACGACTCGCGGCGCCCGTTCCCCGTCGGCGCGACGCCCATCAGCGCCGCGTTGAGCCGGTCCTGCATGTACCCCTGCAGGATCCCGTCGTCGATCAGCACCGTGCGCTGGGTCGGGTTGCCTTCGTCGTCGACGTTGAGCGAGCCGCGCCGCCGCTCGATCGTGCCGTCGTCGACGACGGTGATGCCCGGCGCCGCAACCCGCTGCCCGACACGGCCCGAGAAGGCGCTCGTGCCCTTGCGGTTGAAGTCGCCCTCGAGCCCGTGCCCGATCGCCTCGTGCAGCAGGATGCCGGGCCAGCCGTGGCCGAGGACGACGGTCATCGTGCCGGCCGGAGCGTCGCGCGCATTCAGGTTGAGGAGCGCCTGGTCGACGGCCTTCTGCGCGTACGCCGCGAGCACGGCATCGGTGAAATAGTCGTAGTCGAAGCGGCCCCCGCCGCCCATCGAGCCCTGCTCGCGGCGGCCGTTCTCCTCCACGATCACCGTCAGCGAGACGCGGACGAGCGGCCGCACGTCCGCCGCGACGAAGCCGTCGCTCCGCGCGATGAGGACGGCCTCGTACTCGCCGGCGAGCGACGCCATCACCTGCGTCACGCGAGAATCGCGGGCGCGGGCCATCTGCTCGAGCCGTTCCAGCAGCGACACCTTCGCGTCCTCGGACAGCGAGCGCACCGGGTCCCTCGGCAAGTAAAGCGCGCGCGACTCGCCGACGCGCGCGATCTGCGAGTGCGCGGACTGCCCCTGCCGGCCGATCGCGCGGGCCGCGGCGGCAGCCTCGTCGAGCGCGAGAGGGCTGATGTCGTCCGAGTACGCGAACGCCTGCTTGTCGCCGTGGACCGCGCGGATGCCGACGCCGCGGTCGATCGCGAACGCGCCCGACTTGACGATGCCTTCCTCGAGGCTCCAGCTCTCCGTCCGCGAGTACTGGAAGTAGAGATCGGCGAAGTCGACCTGGTGCGTGTGGATCGACGCGAGCACCCGCGACAGGTGGGCGTCGTCGAGCCCGGCCGGCTCGAGCAGGAGCCGGCGGGCTTCGGCCGCGGGCACCACGGCGCCCGGCTGGGAGAGATCGGTCACGGAGATTCCTGTGGCAGGCGACGCGCGCGCGGCGCGTCCGGGGAAAACGCGTATTGTCCGCGTTTGTGCGGCGACCGGGCAAGCGATGGCCCTCCCGGACTGAGGGTTTCAGCCGCCGCCGGCACCTCGGCCTCCGCACCTGTTGTCCAGTCGCGGCGCCGAGCTGTCGGCCTTCCGCGGCGACTCGCGATTGCTCGCTCCCCCTGCGGCGCTGTGCGCCGTTGGGCCCCGGCTCGCCGCTCGCGCCGCGCCCCAGGTAGGTTGCCGCGATGCGCGGATTGGCGGCGAGCTCGCCGCTCGGACCCTCGACTGCGAGCTCGCCCGTCTCGAGCACGTAGCCGTAGTCGGACACCTGCAGTGCAGCCCGCGCGTTCTGCTCGACGAGCAGGATCGACACGCCGGCCGCGCGCAGCGCGGCGATGATGCTGAAGATCTCGCGAACGACGAGCGGCGCGAGGCCGAGCGACGGCTCGTCGAGCAGCAGCAGTCGCGGCTTCCCCATCAGCGCCCGCCCCATCGCCAGCATCTGCCGCTCGCCGCCCGACAGCGTGCCGGCGAGCTGATCGCGCCGCTCGGAAAGACGCGGGAAGCGCTGATAGACCTCGGCGAGCGTCTGCTTCGCGCTGCGGTCGCCCGAGCGCGCGCGCTGGAAGGCCCCGAGCTCGAGGTTGTCGGCGACGCTCATCGCGGCGAACAGCTCGCGGCGCTCCGGCACGAGGATCAGCCCGCGCGCGACGCGCTGCTCGACCGACAGCGCTGCGACCGGCGCGCCGACGTATTCGATGTCGCCCCCGGACGGCAGGAGGCCCATGATCGCGCCGAGCAGCGTCGTCTTGCCGGCGCCGTTCGGGCCGATCACGCTGACGATCGTCCCGGCCGCGACCCGGAGCGAGACGTCGTGCACCGCCTCGACCTTGCCGTAGGCGACGTGCGCGTGACGGACCTCGAGCAGCGCGCTCACCCGATGCCCCCGAGGTACGCTTCGAGCACGACGGGATTGCGCTGGATCTCGGCGGGGACGCCCTCCGCGAGCTTCTCGCCGAAATCCATCACCACGAGCCGGTCGGTGAGGCCCATCACGAAGTCCATGTCGTGCTCGACCAGGAGCACCGTCATCCCTTCGGCCTTCAGCTGCCGCAACAGCGCGGCCAGCTCCCGCTTCTCGAGAAAGCGGAGGCCCGCCGCCGGCTCGTCGAGCAGCAGGAGCGCGGGATCCGACGCGAGCGCGCGTGCGATTTCGACGATGCGCTGCCGTCCGAGCGCGAGGCTTCCGGCCGCCGCGTGCATGTGCTCGGCGAGCCCGACGCGCGCAATGGCGCGCGCCGCCTCGGCGCGCGTGCGCCGTTCCTCGGCACGATCGAGTCGCAGCGCGGCGCGGAGCTCGCCCGTGCGGCCGCGTAGATACGCGCCCAGCGCGACGTTGTCGAGCACGCTCATCCGCGGCACGAGCTTCACGTGCTGGAACGTGCGGCCGATGCCGCGCCGCGCGATCTCGAACGGCTTGCGGCCCGCGATCGACTCGCCCTTGAAGACGATGTCGCCGGCCGTCAGCGGCAGCGCGCCCGAGATCAGGTTGAACATCGTGGTCTTGCCGGCGCCGTTCGGACCGATCAGGCCGAGGATCTCTCCGCGCGCGAGGGAGAACGTGAGGTCGTTGACGGCGACGAGGCCGCCGAAGTGCTTGCGCGCCCTGCGCACGTCGAGCAGCGCTCCTCCCGCCGCCACACGCTCGCGCGCCGGCAGCGGCGGCGCGTCCGGCACGGGCGGCGGCGCGCGCTCCGGAAGCCAGCGGGCGATCCACGGCCACACGCCTTCGCGCGCGCGCTGCAGCACGACGATCATGAGCAGCCCGAAGACGACCGTCTCGAAGTTGCCGCTGCGGCCGAGCAGCACCGGCAGCCAGTCCTGCAGGAGCTGCTTCGCGAGCGTGATCAGCGTCGCGCCGACGACCGCGCCCCAGACGCTGCCCGCGCCGCCGACCACCGCCATGAAAAGGTACTCGATCCCCTGCGGCAGGCCGAAGGGCGTCGGGTTCACGAAGCGCTGCAGGTGCGCGTACAGCCACCCCGAGAGGCACGCGAGCAGCGCCGCGTAGACGAAGACGACGATCTTGAGTCGCGCGGCGTCGACGCCGAAGGCCTCGGTCATCTCGAGCTGGCCGCGGAGCGCCCGGATCGCGCGACCCGGCCGCGAATCGAGCAGGTTCGCCGTGCCCCAGAGCGCCGCGATCGCGATGGCCCAGATCAGGAAGTAGTAGAAGCGCTCGTCCTTGAGCTCGAGCCCGAACACGTCGAGCGCGGGCACGCCGGTGAGGCCGGTGTGCCCGCCGAGGTACTCGACGTTGCCGAACAGGAAGTAGAGGCTCGTGCCCCAGGCGATCGTCGCGAGCGGCAGGTAGTGCCCGCGCATCCGGAGCGTGATGAAGCCGAGGCACAGCGCGAGCGCGAACGTCAGCACGAGCCCGATGACGAGGTTGGCCCACGGCGACCAGCCGAAGCGCGTCGCGAGGATCGCCGTCGTGTACGCGCCGATGCCGACGAATGCCGCCTGCCCGAACGACGTCTGCCCGGCGACGCCGGTCAGGAGAACCAGTCCCAGCGCGACGATGCTGTAGAGCCCTATGTAGTTGCCGAGCGTCACCCAGAACGGCGGCGCAAGCAGCGGTACGCCGGCGAGGACCGCGATGAAGATCGCGTAGCCGACGACGCCGAGCGGCAGCCTCGAGCCGCCGCTCATTCCGCGGCCTCCGCATGTGGACTGAGTCGCGTCGGCGAAGCGCTTCGGACGTGCTCGCCGCGGCCTCCGATCCGTTCGGTTCGATTCGTTCCTTCCTGACGTCGGCCGCCGCCCGCGCTCGCAGACGCGCCCTTCGCGCCTTGGCTTTGCCCTGCTCGCGCGGGCGTGCCGCTCACTCGTCCTCCTCCTGATGCCGCGTGGTGAGGCTGCGCCACAGGAGGACCGGGATGATGAGCGTGAACACGATGACTTCCTTGAAGGCGCTCGCCCAGAACGACGAGAACGCCTCGAGCAGCCCGACCAGGAGCGCGCCGCCCGCCGCAAGCGGGTAGCTCAC
>DASQBO010000420.1:0-8427 GCA_035635175.1 Casimicrobiaceae bacterium
AGCACGTGGAGCGGCACGCCTGCCGCCTGCGCCGCGAGCGCGAGCCGGTCGTCGGGCGCCGGCGCGACGACGCGCGCGACATCGACGCCTTCCTTGCGGAGCGCCTCGAACACCGTCGCCCCGAAATAGCGGGAGCCCACCAATGTGATCTTCATCGTACGCTGTGAATTAGGAAGCGATCATCGCCGGCAGCGTCGCGCTGGCGTGCCCGGACGCCGGACGAGGCTCAGGAATCGGTGCTTCGTGCGGCCGTCAATTTCGCGTCCCCCCGATCTCGAAGTAGACGTCGGACTCGGAGGGACGCTGGATCAACCCGTCGGGAGTGGGGCCGAATTCCTTCTTGAAGCTCACCATGGCGACCTTCAGATGGTTGTCGTAAGCGGCCTGCGAAGGGTAGGTCTCATACCAGAGAAACGTTACGGGAGCCTTCGCACTACGATGCAGCCGGAACGTGGCGTTGGGTTCGGCCTTGCGCAGGAACTCCAGCTGCTTCAGGTACCGCGCGTGAAGCTCGTCTTCCCGGCCCGAAGTCGGGAACACCTTTACGATGACCACCACCGCCGCGTCCTGCGCCCTTGCCGTCTCGTTGAACAGGACGGCGACAAGGACGAGGACGGTCAGCAGGATTCCGCGAAACATGACTGGCATCTGGGACTCCTTTGGAAGTATCGGCTGGCGGGCTCGAATGCTTGAAAGGCGTCTGGTGCCCAGGGAGGGAATCGAACCCTCATGGCCTTGCGGCCGGCAGATTTTGAGTCTGCTGCGTATACCAGTTCCGCCACCTGGGCATCGCCGGCCGCGTGACTCGCGTTGCCGCGCACCGGCAAAGACGGCATTATCGCGGAATTCCCGCGCCGCTGCGAAGCTCGCCGTTCGCGGCGCGCCCGCGACTCCATCCCCGATGACCGCCGTCCGCAACGTGCTGTTCGTCATGTGCGACCAGCTCCGGCGCGACCACGTCTCGTGCTACGGAGGATCGAGGGTCGAGACGCCGAACGTCGAGCGGCTCGCGGCGCGCGGCGTCCGTTTCGACAACGCGTTCGTGCAGTCCGGCGTCTGCGGTCCCTCGCGGATGTCGTTCTACACGGGGCGCTACGTGAGCTCGCACGGCGCGACGTGGAACCGCGTGCCGCTGTCGGCGGCGGAGTGGACGCTCGGCGACCACCTGCGTGCGGCGGGCCGCACGGCGGCGCTCGCCGGCAAGACGCACGTACTGCCCGACACGCAGGCGCTCGCGCGCTTCGGGATCGAGATCGAGTCCGAGCGCGGGGCGCTGCTGCGCGAAGGCGGCTTCGTCGTCGTCGACCGCTACGATGGCCACACGCCGCCCGGCCCGGAGTCCGGCTACGCGGACTTCCTGCGCGCGCGAGGCTACGAGAGCGCCGACCCGTGGAACGACTTCGTGATCAGCGCCGTGGACGGCGGCCGCGTCGTGTCGGGCTGGCACCTGCGCAACGCGCACCTGCCGGCGCGGGTCCAGGAACGGCACTCCGAGACGGCGTACATGACCGACCTCGCGCTCGACTGGATCAGGGCGCGCGGCGACACGCCGTGGGTGCTGCACCTCTCCTACGTGAAGCCGCACTGGCCCTACCTCGCACCGGCGCCGTTCCACAAGCTGTTCCGCGGCCGCAACACGGGGCCGGTCGCGCACGGCCCGCAGGACGGGACGGCGGACGAGCACCCGGTCGTGCGCGCCTATCGCGAGCACGACGAGTGCGCGAGCTTCGCGCGGGCGGAGGTCGCGCGGCACGTGCGTCCCGCGTACATGGGGCTCGTCGCGCAGGTCGACTTCCACCTTGGCCGCGTGCTCGACCAGCTCGAGGCGATGGGCCGGCTGCGCGACACGCTGATCGTGTTCACGTCCGATCACGGCGAGTTCCTCGGGGACCGCGGGCTCGGCGAGAAGGAGCTGCTCTACGACGAGGTCGTCCGGGTGCCGCTCGTCGTCGCCGATCCCGATCCGCGCGCCGACGCGACGCGAGGCAAGGCGGAGCGGCGCTTCGTCGAGGGCGTCGACGTCCTCCCGACGATCCTCGACGCGCTGGGCATCCCCGGCGCGCCGCACCGCGTCGAGGGCCGCTCGCTCCTGCCGCTTCTCCGCGACCAGCGGCCGGCCGAGTGGCGCGACGCGGTGTTCGCCGAGCTCGACTACGGCTTTCGCCGTGCGCGTCGCGTATTGAAGCGGGGCGTCCGCGAGTGCCGCGCGTGGATGGTGCGCGAGCGCGAATGGAAGTACGTGCACTGGGAAGGCTTCCGCCCGCAGCTTTTCCGCCTCGCCGACGATCCGGGCGAGCTCGCCGACCTCGGCGCCGATCCGCGCTTCGAGGCCGAGCGCGCGCGGCTGCGCGAGCGCCTGTTCGACTGGCTCGCGACCGGCAAGCGGCGCACGACGGTCGACGACGCGCTCGTCGAATCCCGCACCGACGCGCACCGCGCGCACGGCATCCACATTGGCATCTGGTAAGGGGTATCCTGACGCTCCGCGCTTTCGGGAGACGGAGATGGACGCAGGCACGAGGGAGGGGAGAGAGCGGCTGCAGCAGGTCTTCGCGCTCGTCCGCGCGAAGATCGCCGCCCCCGAACGCGCGACGATCGAGGACCTGATCGGCCGCTACTACGGCCAGGTCGACCCGGAAGATCTCGACGAGCGGCAGCCCGCCGACCTCTACGGCGCCGCGCTGTCGCACTGGGGCTTCGCGCGCAGGCGCGAGGCGGGCCGCGCGAAGGTGCGCGTGTTCAACCCGACGATCGAGGAGCACGGCTGGCAGTCGACGCACACGATCATCGAGATCGTCAACGACGACATGCCGTTCCTCGTCGACTCGGTGACGATGGAGGCGAACCGGCACGGCCTCACGCTGCATCTGATCATCCATCCGCTGCTCGCCGTCGTCCGCGATGCGGGCGGCACGCTGACCGGTCTCGCGCCGGACGGGAAGGACGCGCGGAGCGAGTCGTTCATCCACCTCGAGATCGACCGCACGACGGACCCCGCGCGCCTCGACGCGCTCACGACGGACATCGGCCGCGTGCTCGTCGACGTGCGGATGGCGGTCGAGGACTGGCGCAGGATGCAGGGGAAGCTCTCGGAGATCGTCGCGGACCTCGTAGCGCGGCCGCCGCCGCTGCCGGAGCCCGAGCTCGCCGAGGCGCGCGCGTTCCTGACGTGGCTCGCGAGCGACCACTTCGCGCTGCTCGGCTACCGCTGCCACGACCTGGTCACCGTCGACGGCGCGGACGCGCTGCGCATCGTCGGCGGGTCCGGGCTCGGCATCCTGCGCGAGACGGGCGGCCGCGAAGTCGCGGCGAGCTTCGCCGCGCTCCCGCCGGAGCAGCGCGCCTACGCCCGCTTCCGCGACCTCCTCATCATCACGAAGGCGAACGCGCGCTCGACCGTGCACCGCCCGGGCTATCTCGACTACGTCGGGGTCAAGCGCTACGACGCGAAAGGCGAGGTCTGCGGCGAGCATCGCTTCCTCGGCCTCTACACGTCGACCGCGTACAGCGCGAAGCCCGCCGAGATTCCGCTCCTCCGCCGCAAGACCGCGAACGTCATCGCGCGCGCCGGCCTGGCGCCGGGCAGCCACGCCGGCAAGGCGCTCGCGAACATCCTCGAGACGTACCCGCGCGACGAGCTCCTGCAGACGAGCGAGGACGAGCTCTACGCGACGGCGATGGGGATCCTGCACCTGGGCGAGCGCCAGCGCTTCCGGCTCTTCGTCCGGCGCGACCCGTTCGGGCGCTTCCTCTCGTGCCTGATCTTCGCCCCCCGCGAGAACTACACGACCGAGCTCCGCCAGAAGTGGCAGTCGATCCTGATGCAGGCGTTCAACGGCGTCGGCGCCGAGTTCAACGTGCACCTGTCCGAGTCGATGCTCGCGCGGATCCACATGACGATCCGCACGACCCCGGGCAGCGTCGCGCCGTTCGACGTGCGCGAGCTCGAGGCACGGCTCGCGACGGCGGCGCGGCGGTGGGAGGACGATTTGCGCGACATGCTGATCGCGGCGCAGGGCGAGGCGCGCGGCAGCGATCTGTTCCGGCAGTTCGGGGGCGCGTTTCCCGCCGGCTATCGCGACGACTTCGCGGCGCGCGCGGCGGTGCCCGACATCGCGCTCATGGCGGGGCTCACGGCGACGAGCCCGCTCGCGCTGTCGCTCTACCGGCCCCTCGAGGCGGCGCCCGGCGTCCTGCGCTTCAAGCTCTTTCACCGCGGCCGGCCGGTGCCGCTGTCGGACAGCCTGCCGATGCTCGAGCGGATGGGCCTCAAGGTGATCGACGAGCGTCCGCACCGGATCGCGCCGCAGGGCGCGGAGCCGGTCTGGATGCACGACTTCGGGATGCAGTCCGCGCTCGCCGACGGGATCGAGATCGACGCGCTGCACGCGGTGTTCGAGGATGCGTTCGCGCGGATCTTCCGCGGCGAGGTCGAGAACGACGACTTCAACCGGCTCGTGCTCGCGGCGCGGCTCCCTGCCGACGAGATCGTCGTGCTGCGCGCGTACGCGAAATACCTGCGGCAGACCGGCTTCCCGCTGTCGCAGGCCTTCATCGAGGCGACGCTCGCCGCACACGCGGACGTCGCCCGGATGCTCGTGGACCTCTTCAAGCTGCGGTTCGACCCCGCGCTGCCCGCCTCGGCCCAGCAGCAGACGATCGCGAAGATCCAGCAGATCGACGACGCCCTCGACCGCGTCGAGAACCTCTCGGAAGATCGCGTGCTGCGGCAATACCTGATGGTGATCCTCGCGACGACGCGGACCAACTTCTGGCGGCGCGACGCCGCGGGACGTCGGCGGACGTTCCTGTCGTTCAAGTTCGATCCGGCGAAGGTGCCCGGCCTCCCCGAGCCGAAGCCGATGTTCGAGATCTTCGTCTACGCGACGCGGTTCGAGGGCGTGCACCTGCGCGGCGGCAAGGTCGCGCGGGGCGGACTGCGCTGGTCCGACCGGCCCGAGGACTTCCGGACCGAGGTGCTCGGGCTCGTGAAAGCGCAGATGGTGAAGAACATCGTCATCGTTCCGGTCGGCTCGAAGGGCGGCTTCGTGCTCAAGAAGGCGCCGCCGGCGACGGACCGCGACGCGTTCATGAAGGAGGGAATCGCCTGCTACCAGGACTATCTCCGCGGGCTCCTCGACCTCACCGACAACCGGGTCGGCGGTGCCATCGTCCCGCCGCCGCAGGTGAAGAGGCACGACGGCGACGACCCGTACCTCGTCGTCGCGGCGGACAAGGGCACGGCTTCGTTCTCCGATTACGCCAACGCGATCAGCAAGGAATACGAGTTCTGGCTCGGCGACGCGTTCGCGTCGGGCGGCTCGGTCGGCTACGACCACAAGCGGATGGGGATTACGGCGCGTGGCGCGTGGGAGTCGGTCAAGCGCCACTTCCGCGAGATGGGGATCGACACGCAGGCGACCGATTTCACCGTCGCCGGCATCGGCGACATGTCGGGCGACGTGTTCGGCAACGGGCTGCTTCTCTCGAAGCACGTGAAGCTCGTCGCGGCGTTCGACCACCGGCACATCTTCCTCGATCCCGCGCCGGATCCGGCGGCGAGCTTTGCCGAGCGCGAGCGGCTGTTCAGGCTGCCGCGCTCGTCGTGGGCCGACTACGACGCGAAGCTGATCTCGGCCGGCGGCGGCGTCCACCCGCGCAGCGCGAAGTCGATCGGGATCACGCCCGAGGCGAAGGCGGCGCTCGGGATCGCCGCCGACACGCTCACGCCCACGGAGCTCGTCAACGCGATCCTGAAGGCGCCCGTCGACCTCATCTACAACGGCGGCATCGGAACGTACGTCAAGGCGAAGTCGGAGACGCACGCGCAGGTCGGCGACCGCGCGAACGACGCGCTGCGCGTCGACGGCGGCGAGCTCCGGTGCAAGGTGTTCGTCGAGGGCGGCAACCTGGGCTGCACGCAGCTCGGGCGAATCGAGTACGCCCAGGCGGGCGGGCGCATCAACACCGACGCCATCGACAATTCGGCCGGCGTCGACACGTCCGACCACGAGGTCAACATCAAGATCCTGCTCGGAATGGCGATCGCCGAGGGCGAGCTGACCGAGAAGCAGCGCAACGCGACGCTCGCGGCGATGACCGACGACGTCGCGGCGCTCGTGCTCCGCGACAACTACTTCCAGACGCAGGTGCTGTCGGTGACCGGCCGCATCGCGCCGCTGCTGCTCGACGCGCAGGGCCGCTTCATGCAATACCTCGAGAAGAAGGGCCGGCTCAACCGCGCGATCGAGTACCTGCCGGACGACGAGGCGCTCGCGGCGCGGCGCAAGCGCGGCGAAGGGCTCACGAGCCCCGAGCACGCGGTGCTGCTCGCGTACAGCAAGATGTGGCTCTACGACGAGCTCCTGGCGTCGTCCCTGCCCGACGATCCGTGGATCGAGACGGCGCTCGTCCGCTATTTTCCGCGCGCGCTGCGCGGGAGCTACGCCGGCTACATGACGCGGCACGCCCTCCGGCGCGAGATCATCGCGACGCACGTCACCAACAGCATGGTGAACCGCGTCGGCAGCACCTACGTCCACCGGCTCGCGGAGACGGCGGGCGCGAAGCCGCACGAGGTCGTGCGCGCGTACCTGCTCGCGCGCGAGATCTTCGGCTTCGTGCCGCTCTGGCAGGCGATCGAGGCGCTCGACAACGTCGTTGCCGACGCGGTGCAGTCCGCGATGCTGATCGACACGAGCCGGCAGCTCGAGCGCGGCACGATGTGGCTCCTGCGCTCGCGCCGGCTGACCGACGACATGGCGGCGACGATCGCGCACTTCACGCCCCGCGTCGAGGCGCTGGCGAAGCGGCTGCCCGAGCTCCTCGACCTCGCCGACCGCGCGCGGCTCGACGCCGCGGCGGCCGCGTACACGGACAAAGGCGTCCCCGACGCGCTGGCGCAGCGCGTGGTCACGCTCGACACGCTGTACTCGACGCTCGACATCGTCGAGGTCGCCGACGCCGCGAAGCGTCCCGTCGAGCTCGTCGCCGAGGTGTACTTCGATCTCTCGACGCGCCTCGGGCTCCCGTGGCTCCGCGAGCGGATCGCCGCACTGCCGGCGGACGCGCACTGGCAGATGCTCGCGCGCGCGGCGATGGGCGACGACCTCTCGACGTTGCAGCGGACGATCACGGGCGAGGTGCTCGCAGGCGGCGACGGGGCGGAAGCGGCGGGCCTGATCGGCGCGTGGCAGGCGCGGAACGGCCGCGCGATCGAGCGCGCGCAGCAGCTCCTCTCCGAGCTGCGCGCGGCGCCCGCCGCGGATTCGGCGATGCTGTCGGTCGCGCTCCGCGAGCTCCGCACGCTCGCGTAGCGCCCATCGCCCCTGCGGCCCGGGCGCGCTATTACATCATCATAGAGACCGGCCTGGCCGGCGCAAGGGGCGCCCTCGATGCGGACCGCGGCCCTGGCGCAGGACGCGATCGACCCGCTTGCGACGCCGACCGCGCCGAGCGCCATCGCCTTATGCGCCGTGAGGATCGTGACCGCCGCGAGCCAGTCGCCACCCGGAGATGTCGGACGGATCATCGCTCGCGCCGGTAGGTCACGAACGCGAAGCGCAAACCGTCGTGGACGTGCGCTTCGCGCCCGACCTCGCGCCACGATCGACGATCGAAGGGCGGAAAGAGGGTCTCGCCCTCGAACTCGTCGTCGAGCTCGGTCAGGTGCATGAGCGTCGAGAGCGGCAGCGCCTCGCGGTAGAGCTCCGCCCCGCCGATGCAGAACGCGGGCGCCGGAAGCCGCACGCTCGCGAGCGCGCTCGCGAGCGACGGCGCGGTCTCCGCGCCTGCGGCGTCGAGCGCGGCGTTCCGCGTGACGACGATGTTCTGCCGCTCCGGCAGCGCTCGACCGAGCGATGCCCAGGTCCTGCGTCCCATGATCACGGCGTGGCCCGTCGTCAGCGCTCGGAAATGGCGGAGATCGGGCGGAAGTCGCCAGGGGAGGCCGCCCGCGCGGCCGATGACGCCGTTGGCTGCCACCGCCGCCACGATCGCGAGCGCTGAGCTCGCGGGCGCCTCTCTCGCTCCGCCCTGCGCGGGCGGCGCGCCTGCGCTCACGTCGGGTCCGGTGTCATAATTGCCGCAAATTATATCGGCCGCGAGGGCCCGTTCACGCTATGGACACGAATGCGTTGCACCGCCGAAAACGCCCAGCGCAAGGCGCAAAGGCGAAGGCGGGTCGTGAACCCGGCGAGACGCTGCAACGCAGCGATGGGCGATTTCGGCAGCAACCCCTGGGGAACGGGTGGCCTGGGCCGCCCCTCGCCCATAGTGTGAACAGGCCCTAGTGTATTACCCCCGTTCCTTCCTCAAGTTCATCCTGCTGGGCTTCCTGCTCGTCAGTCTCCCGCTCGTCTACGCGCTCGTCGAGCTCATCTTCTCGCTCGACCGGCTGCAGCAGCAGGGGCAGGAGGCCGTGCAGCA
>DASQBO010000421.1:0-2327 GCA_035635175.1 Casimicrobiaceae bacterium
CGCGCTCGCACTCCCCCTACTACTTCATGCTCGGCCTCGCGCTCAACGCGAAGGAGCGCGGCGACAAGGCGAGCGCGGTGGGCTGGGCCGAAAAGGCGTACGCCGCGGCGCAGGGACCGGCCACGCGGCTGCAGTGGGGCGCGCGCTACGTGTCGCTCCTGATCGAGCTCACGCCGCAGGACGCGGCGACGATCGAGAAGGCGGCGGCGCAGGTGATCGCCGAGCTCGAGCCCGTGCCCGAAACGTTCTACGAACGCAATCAGCGCTCGCTCGAGCGCCTCGGGAGGAACCTCGCGAAGTGGGGGCAGGATCCCGTCCATCGCGCCGCCGCGCAGCACCTGCGCGCCGAGATGGCGGGCGTGTGCGCGAAGGTACCCGCCGCCGACCCGGCGCGGGCGAATTGCGAGGGTGCGCTCAAGCCACCCGCGACGAAGAAGGCCTGACGGGGACCGCGATGCCCTTCGACGACCGCAACGTGCTCGGCGGAACGCTCGCCGTCTGCTCGACTTCGCCCCGCACCGGGTTCTACCGCGACGGCTGCTGCAACACCGGCCACGAAGACGTCGGCCTGCACGTCGTCTGCGTCCAGGTGACCGCCGAGTTCCTCGAGTTCGCGCGCTCGCGCGGGAACGACCTGATCACGCCGGCGCCGCAGTTCCAATTCCCGGGCCTCGAGCCCGGCGACCGCTGGTGCGTCTGCGCCGCGACGTGGCGCGAGGCCTACGAGGCCGGCGTCGCGGCGCCCGTCGTCCTCGCGGCGACGCACGAGGAGACGCTCGCCGTAGTCCCGCTCGACGCGCTGAAGGAACACGCGCTCGATCTCAGCTAGCTCGGGTCGATGCGCGCCGTCCGCTTCGATCGCTACGGCCCGGCCGGCGTCCTTCGCATCGACGAAGTCCCCGAGCCCGTGCCCGGCGCGGGCGAGGTGAAGGTCCGCATCCGGGCGGCGAGCCTCAACCCGGTCGACTGGAAGATCCGCGCGGGTGCGATGCGCTGGATGCCGATGTTCCGCGGGCCGCCGCGCGGCACGGGATGCGATCTCGCGGGCGAAATCGTCGGGGTCGGCCGCGGCGTCGCGCCCCGCCACGTGGGCGAGCGCGTGTTCGGCGCGCTCTCGCCGCTCGTGCGTGACGGCACCTGCGCCGAGTATGCGGTGCTGCCCGCGGCGAGCGTCGCGGCGATGCCCGACGGGCTCGATTTCGTCCACGCGGCGGCGCTGCCGATCGCGGGCGGGACCGCGCTGCAGGCGATCGTCGACGAGGCGCGCCTTGACGCGGGGCAACGCGTGCTGATCGTCGGCGCCGCCGGCGGCGTCGGGCACTTCGCGGTCCAGATCGCGAAGCACGTGGGCGCCTGCGTTGTCGCTCTCTGCAGTGCCGGCAACACGGAGTTCGTGCGGGGCCTCGGCGCCGACGAGGTGATCGACTACGCGCGCGAGGATTTCTCGCGGCGCGAGGATCGCTTCGACGCCGTGTTCGACGCCGCGGGCGCTTCGTCGTTCGCGGCCGCGCGCACGATCCTCGCCGCCGACGGCTGTTACATCAACACGCTCGGCACCGGCGCTGCGACGGCGACGACGGTCCTGAGCGCGATCGCAGCGCGGTTCACCACGCGCCAGCGCGTCGTCCCGTTCGCGCTGAAGCCGGGTGCCGCCACGTGGCAGCGGCTGGCCGAGCTCGTCCGCGCCGGAGCGCTGCGCCCGCACGTCGAGCGCACGGTGACGCTCGACGAGGTCGCCGACGCGCAGGGCTCGCGCGAGGGGGGCCACGGCCGGGGCAAGGTCGTGGTCGTCCTCTGACGGGGCGAGGATTCTCGCGTGACGTCGTCCGTCGTACCGAAAGGAGATGCGCTGCGGCGTGCCGTTGCGTGGCTCGCGGAACAGCACGACTGGACCGCGGCGACGATCGAGGAGGCGTCGCGGCGGTTCGATCTGGATCCGCTCGACGAGGAGTTCCTGCTGCGCGAACTGCACCGGCGCAAGCAGGAGCGCTTGTAAGACTTACAAGGACACTGCGCGGTAGCGCGCCGCGCTGGCGCAGCGCGATCAGTGGTCTTACACTCGAAGGTCCCGCAATGGGGGATCCTTCGACATGCTCGACTCGCGGATCGCCACCGGCATCGCAGGACTCGACCACATCCTGCACGGCGGATTCACGCCGGACCGCCTGTACCTGATCGAAGGCACGCCCGGGTCGGGCAAGACGACGCTCGCCTTCCAATTCCTCCTCGAGGGCGTGCGTCGTGGCGAAACCGTGCTCTACCTGACGCTGTCCGAGACCCGCGACGAGATCGAAGGCATGGCGGCTTCGCACGGCTGGTCCCTCGAA
>DASQBO010000422.1:0-15129 GCA_035635175.1 Casimicrobiaceae bacterium
TCGCTCGAGACGATGAAAGGCGACAAGGAGGACGGGCACGGCGCCGAGGGCACGATGACGCGCGAGATGCTCCTCACCGATCCCGACCAGGCCGCGGACTTCGTCCGGAACACGCAGCTCGACGCGCTCGCGATCGCGATCGGCACGTCGCACGGCGCGTACAAGTTCACCCGCAAGCCGACGGGCGACATCCTCGCGATCGACCGGATCAAGGCGATCCACGCGCGGATCCCGAACACGCATCTCGTGATGCACGGCAGCTCGTCGGTGCCGCAGGACCTGCTGCAGATCATCCGCGAGCACGGCGGCGAGATGAAGGAGACCTACGGCGTCCCGGTCGAGGAGATCCAGGAGGGAATCCGGCACGGCGTGCGCAAGGTCAACATCGACACCGACATCCGGCTCGCGATGACCGCTGCGGTGCGCAAGTTCCTCGCGACCAACCGCAGCGCCTTCGACCCGCGCGACTACCTGAAGCCCGCGCGCGAGGCGGCCAAGCAGATCTGCAAGGCGCGCTACGAGCAGTTCGGCTGCGCGGGCATGGGGTCGAAGGTCAAGCCGCTGCCGCTCGCCGCCGTGGCGACGAAATACAAGTCCGGCGAACTCGCGCAAGTGGTGCGTTGAGAACCTCCGACGGAGCCGCGGCGCGCCGCGGCTCCAGGGCCGAGCCTCGGCGATGATCCCGAACCGCCCCGAGTGGCAGCGCCTGCTCGGCCTCTTCCACGCGGGCCTCGCCTTCGTCGAATACGCCGGCCTGCTCGTCATCGGCTTCGCGACGACGTTCGCGATGGTCGAGGAGGTCGTCGGGATGGTCGCCGCGGCGCGCGTGACGCTGGCCGACCTGCTGCTCATGTTCCTCTACCTCGAGGTGCTGGCGATGATCGGCCAGTACTTCAAGACTGGGCAGATGCCGGTGCGCTTTCCTCTCTACATCGCGATGGTCGCGATGGCGCGCTACATCATCCTCGACATCAAGGAGCTGACCGAGCTCCGCATGCTCGCGGTGTCCGCCGCGATTCTGCTGCTCACGATCGCCGTGCTCGTGATCCGCTACGGGCACACGCGCTTCCCGTACCGCGAGGGCGAGGAGGACACCACCGCCGGCGGCGGCCCGGCGCCGGGGAAGCGCTGACGCCGCCTACTCGCCCGCGCCCGTGACGAACATCGCGACGACCGCCGCCGCCATCGTCCACGTCGCGAGCCAGCCGAGCACCTTGAGCCGGCGGGTCACGGTGAACGCTCCCATCACGCGGGCGTCGTCCGCGAGCAGCATCATCACGATCATGATGGGAACGGCGATGACGCCGTTGATCACGGCGCTCCAGAAGAGCGCCTGGATCGGGTCGATCGGCGTGAAGTCGAGGGCGACCCCGCCGAGAGTCGCGAGCGCGACGATCGCGTAGAACTCGCGCGCCTCGAGGACGTGGAGGTCGAGGCCGCTCCTCCACTCGAACGCCTCGGCGACCGCGTACGCCGCGGAGCCCGCGAGGACCGGCACCGCGAGCATCCCGGTGCCGATGATGCCCAGGCTGAAGAGCAGGAACGCAGCTTCGCCCGCGAGGGGGCGCAGCGCCTCCGCCGCCTGCGCCGACGTTCGGATGTCGTGGATCCCCGCGACGTGCAGCGTCGCCGCCGCGCTCACGATGATGCAGAGCGCGATCAGGTTCGAGAAGCCCATCCCGACGTAGGTGTCGATCTTGATCCGGCGCAGGTGGCGGCGCGCCGTCTCCGGCGCTTCGCGCAGCGGCGACGCCTTCGGATCGGCGTTGACCTCCTCGACCTCCTGCGCCGCCTGCCAGAAGAAGAGATACGGGCTGATCGTCGTGCCGAAGACGGCGACGATCACCGTCAGCGCCTCGCCGGTCGGCGCGAAACGCGGCCACACGACGCCGAGGAGCGCCTCCCGCCACGGAACCTCGATCGTGAACACGACGGCGACGTAGGCGAGGAGCGCGAGCGTCAGCCACTTGAGATAGCGGACATAGCGCCGGTAGGGCAGGAACACCTGCAGGAGCAGGCTCGCGACGCCGAAGACGATCGCGTGACCGTGCTCCGGGCCGCCGACGACGAGCTGCAGCGCCTCCCCCATCGCGGCGATGTCCGCGGCCACGTTGATCGTGTTCGCGGCGACCAGCATCGCGACGATCGCGTAGAGCACGACGCGCGGGAAGTGCGTGCGGATGTTCGACGCGAGGCCGTGCCCGGTCACGCGGCCCATCCGCGCGCTCACCATCTGGATGCCGACCATCAGCGGATACGTGAGCACGACCGTCCAGCCCAGCTGGTAGCCGAATTGCGCCCCCGCCTGCGAGTACGTCGCGATCCCGCTCGGATCGTCGTCGGCGGCCCCGGTGATGAGGCCGGGACCGAGCTGCCGCCACCAGCGGCGCGCGATAGGGATCATTGGCGGAAGACTTCCAGTGGACCCGTCGCGCTTGATGGCCGCGGTCGCGGCCACAGCGCGCCGTATTTCGTTGAATTATCGTACAGGGACGCAGTCCGCGGCGAGCGGCAGCGACAGCGCCTGCAGCACCGCGCCGTTCTCGACGTTCTGCACGAAGGCGGACACGGTCACGGCAGCGCCCGCCTCCGCCGGCCAGGGCAGCACGACAGTGCCGGTGCCGGTGCCGGCGGCGTCGATCGCGACGTCGCCGAGCGCACGCACGACGTGGTCGTGGACCAGCCGCTTGCCGGCGTTCTCCCCCGCCTTCACCTCCGAGACCAGGTGCTCGCCGGTCAGTGCGACGAACACCCGCGCCCCGCGCCGGTCCGCCGGGGCAGGAACCCGCGCGACGACGCTCACCGCGACGGCGTCCGCCTGCGGGACGGCCGCGAGCGCGACGCTCGCGCGCGCGGGAGCATGCGCGGCCGCAGCGACGGCGGCGGCGACACGCGAGCCGTCGCGCCAATCGACATCGCGGCCCTGCAGCAGCACCTGCGGGGTGTAGACGAGGTCGGACCGCCGCGCGCGCGCCGAATCGTACTGACGCTGCGTCCACGCGGGAGCGGCGAAGCGATCCTTCCAGCCGAGGCGGTCCCAGTAGTCGACGTGGAACGCGAGGGCGATCGCCCCTTCCGGCGGGCGCCCGGGCGCGAACGTCCCCGACAGCCAGCGGTCGGCGGGCGGACAGCTGTCGCAACCTTCGGACGTGTAGAGCTCGACGAGCGCCGTGGTCTGCGGGCCGCTTTCGGCGCGGCACGCCGGCAGCGCGCCGGCAGCCGGCACGGCGGACGCCAAAGCGGCGAACGCGGCTACGCGGAAAAGTGCCGGGACGGTCATCGCGGTTTCCTGCGGCCGGTCTCGATGGGTCGTGCCCGGCCGCGCCGAACTTACGCGGCGGGCGCTGTGCTAGTGTACTGAGTCGGAAGTTCCGAAGATAATGGAGCGCCATGAAATGGGGGGTCGGGCAAGGCGCCCGGTCGACACGGTAGGCCGTGCCGCGGCGAGGCCGAGCAACGCGGCATGGCGGCCGACTTCGCCGCGACCCGTCGAGCGATTTCTGCCTCGATACATCAGTCGCCGGGACCGCGCACGGGACCCCGTCCCGCATCCTCCGGAGGATACGCCATGGGCATCATGAGCATCATCGGCACGATCGTCGTCGGCTTCATCGTCGGACTCCTCGCACGCTTCTTCTACCCGGGTGCGGTCGACATGGGCATCTTCACGACGACGCTGCTCGGGATCGCGGGCTCGATCCTGGGCGGCTTCCTGAGCGGCCTCATCTGGAAGGCGCCGGACGGCAACTTCCACCCGGCGGGGTGGGTGATGTCGATCGTCGGCGCGGTCGTCCTGATCTGGGCCTACCTCAACTTCCTCAAGTGATCGACAAGACCGTCGCCAGCGCCGAGGCGGCTGTCGCGGACATTGCCGACGGCGCAACCGTGATGATCGGCGGCTTCGGCACCGCCGGCATCCCGTTTCGCCTCATCGACGCGCTGCTCGCGCAGGGTGCGCGCGAGCTCTGCGTCGTCAACAACAACGCGGGCAACGGCGAGCGCGGCCTCGCGGCGCTGATCCGCGAGCGCCGGGTCCGCCGGATCGTCTGCTCTTTCCCGCGCCAGGTCGATTCGCAGCACTTCGACACGCTCTACCGCGCGGGCGGGATCGAGCTCGAACTCGTGCCGCAGGGCAACCTCGCCGAGCGGATCCGCGCCGCCGGCGCCGGCATCGGCGCCTTCTACACGCCGACGGGCTACGGGACGCTGCTCGCGGAAGGCAAGGAGACGCGCGAGATCGACGGACGGCCGCACGTCCTCGAGTACCCGATCCGCGCCGACTTCGCGCTGATCGCGGCCGACCGCGCGGACCGCTGGGGCAACCTCGTCTATCGGAAGACCGCGCGCAATTTCGGCCCGCTGATGGCGGCGGCCGCGCGCTGCACGATCGCCGAGGTGCGCGAGATCGTGCCGCTGGGGGCGCTCGACCCCGAGGCCGTCGTCACGCCCGGCATCTACGTCCGCCGCGTCGTCGAGGTCGACGCCCGCGCGCGCGCGCGGGCGGCCGGCTGATGCGGCGGCTCACGCGGGAGCAGATGGCCGCGCGCGTCGCGCGCGACATCCCGGAGGGCGCCTGCGTGAACCTCGGCATCGGGCTGCCCACGCTCGTCGCCAACCACCTGCCCGCCGGGCGGGAGATCGTGCTCCACAGCGAGAACGGGGTGCTCGGCATGGGGCCCGCGCCGCCGCCCGAGCAGGCCGACTTCGACCTGATCAACGCAGGCAAGCAGCCGGTGACGCTGCTTCCCGGTGGCTGCTATTTCCATCACGCCGACTCGTTTGCGATGATGCGCGGCGGCCACCTCGACATCTGCGTGCTGGGCGCCTTCCAGGTGTCGGCCGCGGGCGACCTCGCGAACTGGCACACGGGCGAGCCCGAGGCGATCCCCGCGGTCGGCGGCGCGATGGACCTCGCGATCGGCGCCCGGAACGTGTTCGTCATGATGGAGCACCTCACCAAGTCGGGCGAGAGCAAGATCGTTCCGCGCTGCACCTATCCCCTGACGGGCCTCCGCTGCGTGACCCGCATCTACACGGACCTCGCCGTCGTCGAAGTCACCCGAACCGGCCTCGTCGTCGCCGAAGTCGTTCCGGGCCTGTCGTTCGACGAGCTCGCCCGGCTGACCGGAGTTCCGCTGCGGCGAGCCCGCGCCGCCCCAACTGCCTGAAGGAAGATCGAATGCCTGAAGCCTTTCTCTGCGACGCGGTCCGCACGCCGATCGGCCGCTACGGCGGCGCGCTCGCGAGCGTGCGCACCGACGACCTGGCGGCGATACCGCTTCGCGCGCTCGTCGAGCGCAACGCCGCCGTCGACTGGAAGGCGGTCGACGACGTCGTCTACGGCTGCGCGAACCAGGCGGGCGAGGACAACCGCAACGTCGGCCGGATGGCGGTGCTGCTCGCCGGGTTGCCGGTCGACGTGCCCGGAACGACGGTCAACCGACTGTGCGGATCGAGCATGGACGCGATCGCGATCGCCGCGCGCGCGATCAAGGCGGGCGAGATGGCGCTCGTCGTCGCCGGCGGTGTCGAGAGCATGTCGCGGGCGCCGTTCGTGCTCGCCAAGGCCGAGAGCGCGTATTCGCGCGCGGCGAAGATCGAGGACACCACGATCGGCTGGCGCTTCGTCAACCCGCTCACCAAGGCGAAGTACGGGATCGACTCGATGCCCGAGACCGCGGAGAACGTCGCCGCGGAGTTCGGCATCGTGCGCGCGGACCAGGATGCGTTCGCGCTCCGGAGCCAGCAGCGCGCGATCGCGGCGATCGCGGCGGGCCGGCTCGCCGAGGAGATCGTCCCGGTCACGATTCCCGCCAGGAAGGGCGATACGGTGGTCGTCGCGCGCGACGAGCATCCGCGCGAGACGACGCTCGAGGCGCTCGCGAAGCTCAAGGGCATCGTGCGGCCCGACGGCACCGTGACGGCGGGCAACGCATCCGGCGTGAACGACGGCGCGTGCGCGACGTTGATCGCCTCCGAGGACGCGGCGAGGCGGCACGGGCTCGCGCCGCGCGCGCGCATCGTCGCGGCCGCGGTCGCCGGCGTCGCGCCGCGCATCATGGGCTTCGGCCCCTCGCCCGCGATGCGCAAGGTGCTCGCGCTCGCGAAGCTCTCGCTCGGCGACATGGCGGTGATCGAGCTGAACGAGGCGTTCGCCGCACAGGCGCTCGCCGTGACGCGCGACCACGGGCTCGCCGACGACGACCCGCGGGTGAATCCGAACGGCGGCGCGATCGCCCTCGGCCACCCGCTCGGTGCGAGCGGCGCGCGCCTTGTCACCACCGCGATGTACGAGCTCCGGCGGCGCGGCGGCCGCTACGCGCTCTGCACCATGTGCATCGGCGTGGGCCAGGGCATCGCGGTGATCCTCGAGCGCATCTAGTCAGAATGCGCTCCCAGCGCACGCAGGTCGGCATCGTCGGCGCGGGCCCGGCAGGGCTCCTCCTCTCGCACCTCCTGCACCTCGAGGGCGTCGCGTCGGTCGTCGTCGAGAACCGCAGCCGCGACTACGTCGAGCACCGCGTCCGCGCGGGCGTGCTCGAGCACGCGCCGGTCGACCTCCTGAAGCGCGCCGGCGTCGGCGATCGCCTCACCCGCGAAGGGCTCCTGCATCACGGGATCGAGCTGCGCTTCGGCGGCCGCGGCCACCGGATCGACTTCCCGTCGCTCACCGGCGGCCGCTCGATCACCGTCTACGGCCAGCAGGAGGTCGTCAAGGACCTGATCCGCGCGCGCCTCGACGCCGGCGGGGCGATCGAGTTCGACGCGACCGACGTCGGCGTGCACGATCTCGAGTCGGACGCGCCCCGCTTGCGCTGGCGCAAGGACGGGGAGGCGCACGAGCTCGCTTGCGATTTCATCGCCGGCTGCGACGGCTTCCACGGCATCTGCCGGCCGGCGATTCCGGACTTCGAGAGGGCGGTGTTCGAGCGCGCCTATCCGTTCGCGTGGCTCGGCATCCTCGCCCGCGCGGCGCCGTCGCACGAGGAGCTGATCTACGCATATCACGACCGAGGCTTCGCGCTCTTCTCGATGCGCTCGCCCGAGATCACGCGCCTCTACCTGCAGGTGCCGCCCGACGAGGACATCGCGAGCTGGCCCGACGCGCGGATCTGGGAGGAGCTCCACACGCGGCTCGAGACGGGTGACGGCTGGAAGCTCAACGAGGGCCCGGTGCTCGAGAAGGGCATCACGCCGATGCGCAGCTACGTCTGCGAGAAGATGCAGCACGGCCGGCTGTTCCTCGCGGGCGACGCCGCGCACATCGTGCCGCCGACCGGCGCGAAGGGAATGAACCTCGCCATCGCCGACGTCCACGTGCTCGCGCGCGCGCTGGCCGCCTTCCTCAAGTCGGGCTTGCGCGAGCCGCTCGACGCGTACGCGGCGACCTGCCTCGCGCGGATCTGGCGCGCCGAGCACTTCTCCTGGTGGATGACCTCGATGCTCCACCGCTTTCCCGGCGACGACGGCTTCCAGCAGCGGCTGCAGCGCTCGCAGCTCGAATACACGGTCCGCTCGCGCGCGGCCGCGGCGTCGCTCGCCGAGAATTACGTCGGCCTGCCGTTCGACTGACGCGCCTCCGCTCACGCAGCCCCCTCGCCGCGCGCTGGGAGAAGACGCGAGAGGCGGGAGCGACGGGCGGGTGAGGGACTCCGCGCCGCCTATGCCTGGCCCCAGACTTCGCGGGCCGTCTCGACGACGAGCCTGAGCTTCGCCGCCTGCGCATCGCGGGCGATGACGTTGCCGTGCACGGTGCTCGAGAACCCGCACTGCGGCGATAGGCAGAGCTGCTCGATCGGCACGAGCTTGGCCGCCTCGTCGATCTTGCGCTTCAGGTAATCCTTGGTCTCGAGCCGGTCGAGCTTGGTCGTCACGAGGCCCAGCACGACGATCTTGCCCTTCGGCACGTGGCGCAGCGGGTCGAAGTCGCCCGACCGCGCGTCGTCGTACTCGAGGAAATAACCGTCGACGGCGAGCTCGTTAAACAGCACCTGCGCGACCGGCTCGTAGCCGCCTTCGGCGACCCACGCGCTCTTGAAGTTGCCCCGGCAGAGGTGGACGCAGACCGTCATCCCGGGCGGCCGCTCGGCGATCGCCGCGTTGATGAGACGCGCGTAACGCCGGGGCAGCTGATCGGGATCGTCTCCGCGCTGCCGCGCGCCCTCGCGCATCTTCTCGTCGCAGAGATAGGCGAGGTTAGTGTCGTCGAGCTGGAGGTAGCGGCAGCCGGCCGCGCCGAGCGCGGCGATCTCGTCGCGGTAGGCCGCCGCAACGTCGGCGTAGAACGCCTCGAGGTCCGGATAGGCGTCGCGGCTGATCGCCTCGCGCCCCCCGCGGAAATGCAGCATCGTGGGCGACGGGAGCGTCACCTTCGGCGTCCTGTGCGTCACCGTCTTCAGGAACTCGAAGTCGGCGACCTGGATCGGCTTCGCGTGCCGGACCGGGCCCGTCACCTTCATCACCGGCGGGGCGAACTCGACGTTGCCCTGCACCGTATGGAAGCGCACCGCGATGCCGCCCTTCGTCTCCACCCCGTCGAGCTGCTCCAGGAAGTCGACGTGAAAATACGTGCGCCGGAACTCGCCGTCGGTGATCCCGGAAAGGCCCAGGTCCTCCTGGAAGCGGACGATGTCCCGGATTGCGGCGTCCTCCTCCGCGCGCAGCGCCGCGCGCGTGATCTCGCCCTTCGCGAAACGGTCGCGGGCCGCGAGCAGCGCCGGCGGGCGCAGGAAGCTGCCGACGTGGTCGGCGCGAAAGGGCGGCGTCGTGCGCAAAGTCATGACACAATCTCCTGGTTCCGGTTCAGGGCTCGTTGCTCCGATTGATGACCGACCGCGCCCGGGTTGTCAAGCGGACGCGGGCCGGGCTCCTCGCATGATCGATCTCGCCGCCGTCGAAGCCGCCGCGGCCCGGGTGTACGCGGCGATGCCTCCCACGCCGCAGTACGCGTGGCCGCTCGTCGCGCAGCGGGCGGGACGCGAAGTCTGGGTGAAGCACGAGAATCACACGCCGACCGGCGCCTTCAAGGTCCGCGGCGGGCTGAACCTCGTCGCGCAGCTCGCGCAACGCGCTTCGCCGCCCCCCGGTGTCATCAGCGCGACGCGCGGCAACCACGGCCAGAGCCTCGCGTTCGCCGCGCGCCGGCACGGGCTGCGCTGCGTGATCGTCGTCCCCTTCGGCAACTCGGTCGAGAAGAACGCCGCGATGAAGGCGCTGGGCGCGGAGCTCGTCGAGCACGGCCGCGACTTCGACGAGGCGCGCCTCCACGCCGCGGGTCGCGCGCGTGACGAGGGGCTCGAGTTCGTGGGACCGTTCGAGCGCGAGCTGGTCGCCGGTGTCGCCACGTACGCGCTCGAGCTCTTCCGCGCGGTGGCGGACCTCGACACCGTGTACGTGCCGATCGGCTGCGGCTCGGGCATCTGCGGCCTCATCGGCATGCGCGACGCGCTCGGGCTCGCGACCCGGATCGTCGGCGTCGTGTCGAGCGCCGCGAACGCCTACGCGCAGTCCTTCGCCGCGCGGCGTCCGATCGAGACGGCGAGCGCCGTGACGGTTGCCGATGGAATGGCGGTGCGCGTGCCGGTGACTGCGGCGCTCGAGATCATCTGGGCTGGCGCGGACCGGATCGTCGAAGTGACCGACGCCGAGGTGGAGGCGGCGATGCGGGCGTTCTGGAGCGACACGCACCAGGGGGCGGAAGGCGCCGGCGCCGCGCCCCTCGCCGCGCTGCTCAAGGAGGGCGATCGCGCCGGGCGGCGCGCAGCCGTGGTGCTGACCGGCGGCAACGTCGACCGCGACGTCTATGCGCGGATCCTCGCCGGAGGCTGGACGTGACGCCGAGCCATGACGCTGGCCCCGTTCACGCCGGCCTCTCCCGCTCTTTGCGGTCTGCGGTCCGCCAAACCGACGGCCGACCTCAGTCGCGCCGCACGCGCGTCTGCGACTGCTCGCGCAGGTACTGCGGCAGGTAATAGAGCGACCCGCCGGCCTTGCCGGTCGAGCCCGAGCCCTTCCAGCCGCCGAACGGCTGGTAGCCCGGCCACGCGCCGGTGGTCGCGCCCTGCGGCCGGTTCGCGTAGCAGACGCCCGCCTCGATCGCGTCGAAGAACCGCTCGGTCTCGTCCGCGGAGCCGTAGAAGCCGGCCGTCAGGCCGTAGTCTCCCTCGTTGGCGCGCGCCAGCGCCTCCTCGAGATCGACGACCGGCGCGACGAGCACGAACGGCGCGAAGAGCTCGCGTCGCCACAGCGGATGGTCGAGCGGAGCGCGCGCGATCGTCGGCGCGCAGTAGTGGCCGTGGGCGAGCTCGCCGCGGTCGAGCCGCAGGCCGCCGTGCTCGATCACGCCATCCGGTCCGGCCGAGCGCACCTGCGCGCACGCGTCCTCGAACCGGGCGACCGCCGCCGCGTCGATCACCGGCCCCATCCAGTTCGCGCGCTCGGTGGGGTCGCCGACGCCGATGGCGGCCGTCGCCGCGTGGAGCGCCGCGACGAAGTCCGCGAACACCGTGCGCTCGACGTAGACGCGCGAGCACGCCGAGCACTTCTGGCCGGAAAGGCCGAACGCTGAGCGCATCGCGCCCAGCGCCGCATCGCGCAGGTCGGCGTGCCGCGTGACGATCGCCGCGTTCTTGCCGCCCATCTCGGCAATGCACGGGCGCGGCCAGCGCCCCTGCGCGAACGTACGGACGAGGTGCATCCCGACCTCGAAGCTGCCGGTGAACGTGGCACCGGCGACATCGGAATGACGGATCAGCGCTTCGCCGAGCGAGCTGCCCGGGCCGCTCAGGTAATTGAAGACGCCCGGCGGGACGCCGGCGTCGCGAAAAGCGTCGGCCAGGAGCCGGCCGCTCCACGCGGTCGCCGACGCCGCCTTGAACACGACCGCGTTGCCGGCGACGAGCGCCGCTCCCGAAGGCCCGCCCGCCAGCGCGAACGGAAAGTTGAAGGGCGCGATCACGAGCCAGACCCCGTGCGGCCTGAGCACGCTCCGGTTCTCGCTCGTGAAGCCGGCGAGGGGATCGCGCGCCATCGGCGTCGCGAAGCCGTCGTTCCGCTCCATCTGGTCGCAGTAGTACGCGATCAGGTCGGCGGTCTCCTGCGCCTCGCCGAGCGCCTCCATCCGGTTCTTTCCCACCTCGAGCGCGAGCGCCGCTCCCAGATGGAACACGCGTTGCTCGATCAACGCGACCGCGCGGCGCAGCACCGCGACGCGCTCGGGCCACGGCGTCGACGCCCAGCCCGGATACGCGCGCTTCGCGGCGGCGACGGCGGCGCGGGCGTGCGCGCCGTCGGCCGCCTGGAAGCGTCCGATCACGATCCGCGTGTCGATCGGGCTCCGGACGTCGAACTGCCGCGCCGCGCGCTCGTCGCTGCCGCCGATCGCGAGCGCGTGCTCGGCGCCGAGATGCGGCCGGAGCACAGCGACCGCCGCATCGAACCGCTCATGCAGCTCGAGCGGCGGGTCGAACATCGTCGAGTAGGTGAGCTTGAACGGCGCGGTCATCGCAGGATCGACGATGTCGTTAAACCGCCGGCCGGTGGCCGGCCGCGAAGCCTAGACCAAGTCCGCGGCGGGACCGAGGATCTGTTCGCGCAGCTCGCGATACCGCGGCAGCTGCGGCGGGTAGACGCAGATGTACTTCACCTGCGCCGCCTGCAGGCAGCGCTGCTTGATGATCTCGAGCTTCTGGTCGCGCGGATTGACGACCGTGTCCGGCTCCTTCGCATCGACGATCGCGAGGATCGTCATGTCGCGGTCGCAGACGACGAAGCCGACGTGCTGGTTCGCGATCTTGCGGAACGCGCGGAGCCGCTCCATGCCCTGCGGCCCGATCTTCACCTGCAGCACGTCGGAGAGGCGGATCCGGGCGAACACCTCGTGCCGCGGGAACGCCGCCTTGAGGAGGAGGTAGACGACGTTCTCGGCTTTGGACAGGAAGCGCGGGCGCAGCAGGTAGAGCCCGGGCAGCTCGGCCGAGGACAATAGACGCGTCGTCTCGCCCTCCGTCCACTGCGCGACCGTGCTCGGCGATTCGCCGGCGGCGCTGCCGCCGCCGCTCGCGCGGTTGCGGCGCAGCAGACCCACCACGACCGCGATGACGAGCGCGGCGATCGCAAGCGCAAAGAGGATGCCGGAAGTGCCGGAGCTCATGGGCCAGTCGTTCTCGTGCGCCGTGTTCGCGCGCCGCCTCGGGAACGGCGCGCCCGACCGGCGATCAGCGCGCCGCCGGTCCGGCGCCTTCTGTCGGTAGTCTAAAGCATTTGCCGAGACCGCTGCTACGCCCGTTCCGGCGCCGCAAAGACAAAGCCCCGCCGAAGCGGGGCCTTGCGTGGTTCAGGCGTCGCAGAAACCGCGAGGTGAGGCCTCAGGGCGAGGCGCGAGGGCGCAGACAGTACCTATGAAGTACGGCAAGCCCGAGCAACGAAGCCATTGGGGCCTCAGGCGCTGTTTCACATGTCCATGTCGCCCATGCCGCCCATACCACCCATACCGCCGCCACCCATCGGCTTCTCGTCCTTCGGGTGCTCAGCGACCATCGCATCGGTCGTGAGGATCAATCCGGCGACGGACGCGGCGTTCTGCAGCGCGAAGCGCGTGACCTTGGTCGGGTCCAGCACGCCCATCTCGACCAGGTCGCCGTACTCGCCGGTCGCCGCATTGAAGCCGAAGTTGCCCTTCCCCTCGACGACCTTGTTGACGACCACCGAAGGCTCTTCGCCGGTGTTCTCGACGATCTGCCGGAGCGGCTCCTCGAGCGCGCGCAGCACGATCTTGATGCCGGCTTCCTGGTCGTGGTTGCCGCCCTTCAGGTTCTTGAGGTTGGCGCGCGCGCGGAGGTAGGCGACGCCGCCACCGGCGACGATCCCTTCCTCGACGGCCGCCCGGGTCGCGTGCAGCGCGTCCTCGACGCGGGCCTTCTTCTCCTTCATCTCGACCTCGGTCGCGGCGCCGACCTTGATCACGGCCACGCCGCCCGCGAGCTTCGCGACGCGCTCCTGCAGCTTTTCCTTGTCGTAGTCGGACGTCGCTTCCTCGACCTGCTTGCGGATGTTCTTGACGCGCGCCTCGATCGCGGCCTTCTCGCCGGCCCCGTCGATGATCGTCGTGTCTTCCTTCGCGATCTCGATGCGCTTCGCGCGGCCCAGGTCCTTGAGTCCCGCGTTCTCGAGCTTGAGCCCGAGCTCTTCCGCGATGACCGTGCCGCCGGTCAGGATCGCGATGTCCTCGAGCATCGCCTTGCGGCGGTCGCCGAAGCCCGGCGCCTTGACGGCGCACGTCTTCAGGATGCCGCGGATGTTGTTGACGACGAGCGTCGCCAGCGCCTCGCCGTCGACGTCCTCGGCGATGATCAGGAGCGGCTTGCCCGACTTCGCGACCTGCTCGAGCACCGGCAGGAGGTCGCGGATGTTCGAGATCTTCTTGTCGTGGAGCAGGACGTACGGATCTTCGAGGATCGCGACCTGCTTGTCCGGATTGTTGATGAAATACGGCGAGATGTAGCCGCGGTCGAATTGCATTCCCTCGACGAGGTCGAGCTCGTTCTCGAGGCCCTTGCCGTCCTCGACCGTGATGACGCCTTCCTTGCCCACCTTGTCCATCGCCTCGGCGATCGTCTTGCCGATCGCCTCGTCGGCATTGGCCGAGATCGCGCCGACCTGCGAGATCTCCTTGCTGGTCGTGCAGGGCTTGCTGATCTTCTTCAGCTCCTCGACGACGGCGATCACCGCCTTGTCGATGCCGCGCTTCAGGTCCATCGGGTTCATGCCCGCGGCGACGAACTTGAAGCCTTCGTTGCAGATCGACTTCGCGAGCACGGTCGCCGTGGTCGTGCCGTCACCGGCGACGTCCGAGGTCTTCGACGCGACTTCCTTCACCATCTGCGCGCCCATGTTCTCGAACTTGTCCTTGAGCTCGATTTCCTTGGCGACCGACACGCCGTCCTTCGTGATCGTCGGCGCGCCGAAGCTGCGCTCGAGCACGACGTTGCGGCCCTTGGGGCCGAGGGTGACCTTGACCGCGTTCGCGAGCACGTTGACGCCGACCATCATCCGGTTGCGTCCGGTCTCGCCGAAACGTACGTCTTTTGCTGCCATGGGAGTTCTCCTGGATTGCCTGAAAGGGATGGAGGACGGTGATCAGGCGACGACGCCGATGATGTCGTCTTCGCGCATGTGGAGCAGGTCCTGGCCGTCCATCTTGAATTCCTGGCCCGAGTACTTGCCGAACAGCACCTTGTCGCCGACCTTCACGCCCATGGGCAGCAGCTTGCCGCCCTCGTCGGTCTTGCCGGGCCCGGCGTAGACGACTTCGCCGACCGACGGCTTCTCCGCCGCCGTGTCAGGGATCACGATGCCGCCCGCGGACTTGCGTTCCTCCTCGACCCGCTTAACGATCACGCGATCGTGCAATGGACGAATCTTCATGGTTAGCACTCACTCCTATGGGTATTTGTTGCGAATCAGTCACTTGCATTGCCGACACCCTCGATGGGATCCGGCCGCCGGTTGGATCGGGCACGAGACCTGCCGCCCGTTAGCACTCAACTTCAGCGAGTGCTAATAATAGCGGGGGGGCTCTCCGAAATCAAGCCCGTATGGCCCTTCCGGGCCCGCTCGCGGCCGGCTCGCGGTCTTACCGCGCTAACCTCTTGCGCCCTCGAGGGGCGCCCGGCGACCTCATCGATGGAAGGGCCCAAGAGGATGCTTTGGCGACACCCGTTCACGCCGATTTGCTCCACCGTCGACGCCGCCTTGGACGCCCTCGGTGGCGTGGAACCACTGCAGCGGATCCGCGCCGCGGCAGGCGTCGCCTGAACCGTCTTGCGACCGCTCGCGACAGCCCCGCAGCCGTTCGTAAGCCGATGCCCCGGGCCCACCCCTCTGCGTCTATCATGACCGCCTCCGGACCGTTCCGGCCCGACCCCTGCCCATGCTCCAGCCCGCTCACGTCGGTCATCTTTCGATCCTGCGTTCGCTGATCCGCGACGGCGCGGCGCGCGGCAGCTTCGATCGCGAGCTCGCGACCGACTCGCGCGAAGCGGCGCTGTTCTTCTCGAACCTCCGCCAGGCGCTCAACACCGGCTACTTCGTCGAAGAGGACCCGCGCACCGGCGACCTGACCACGGTCGC
>DASQBO010000423.1:0-12233 GCA_035635175.1 Casimicrobiaceae bacterium
GCTCGGGAGGAATATGCAGTACAGCTCGCCACTTGCTGTGCAGCGACGTGCTCGTTCTTGCTTCTCGTTGGCGTACGCAGACTGAATGTCGACGCGGCGGTCAAGCCGGTCCAAGTGCATTTGTCACGCGTGCCCTCGATGCGTCCATCGAGCGGTTGGCGGATGGGGTGGGATTCGAACCCACGAAGGACTTGCGCCCTTGCCGGATTTCAAGTCCGGTGCATTCAACCGCTCTGCCACCCATCCGTATTGATTTGGTGCGAAGCGGCCCGACATTATGGGCGGTTTCGGGCGGAAATCGGCACCGCGCCGGAACCCTCGCCGATTCTGATACTCTAATGCCGTCGAGGGTCCCCGGGGGGACTCGCTGGAGGGAACGAATGGACTCGAAATTCGAACCTGTGATGTCGGGCGGAAGACCCGCCACGCTGCCGCCGGTCGCTCGGCCGGAACCGCTGGCCGTCGATTCGGCCCGCGTGCTGCGGAACACGTACTGGCTGCTTGCGCTGTCGCTCCTGCCCACGGTCGCGGGCGCGCTCGTCGGGACGCAGCTCAACTTCATCGGCCTGTTCCGGACGGCGCCGATCATGACGCCGCTGCTGATGCTCGCGGTGATGATGGGCTCGCTCTGGGTCGTCACGCTGCTGCGCAACAGCGCGTGGGGTGTCGCCGCGCTCTTCGGCTTCACGTTCATTTCCGGCCTGATGCTGACGCCGATACTGAGCGTTGCCGCGGGCTTCCGCAACGGCGGCCAACTGGTGGCGCTCGCGGGCGGGCTCACCGCAGGCGTGTTCTTCGCGCTCGCGGCCTACGCGACGGTGTCGAAGCGCGACTTCGGCTTCCTCGGCAAGTTCCTGTTCGTCGGCGTCGTGCTGCTGCTCATCGCGATGGTCGCGAACCTGTTCTTCCAGGTGCCCGCAGCGTCGCTCGCGCTGTCGGCGATCGCGGTGATGATCTTCTCGCTCTACCTGCTGTTCGACCTGAGCCGGATCGTGCGTGGCGGCGAGACGAACTACGTGATGGCGACGCTCGCGCTGTTCCTCGACCTGTTCAACATTTTCGTGAACCTGCTGAACCTGCTCCTCGCGTTCTCGGGTCAGCGCGACTGACGGCAAGAAGCCCGGCGAAGGGCGGCCCGCGGGCCGCCCTTTTTGCTTTGTGCGGACCCCTCAGGCGCGCGGCTTGACGCGTCGCGCGCACTCCTTCGCGCGCTCGCGGGCTGTCCCCACGTCGGCCGCCGTGGCCAGCGCAACGCCCATCCGCCGCCGCTTGTACGCTTCGGGCTTCCCGAAGAGCCGCAGGTCGGAGCACGGCACGGCGAGCGCATGCGCGACGTCGTCGTAGCGGATCCCGCGCCCGTCGACGCCGCCGTAGATGACGGCGGAGGCGCCCGAGGCGACCGTCCGGACGTCGACCGGCAGGCCTAGAATGGCGCGCGCATGGAGCTCGAACTCGCTCTGCGCCTGCGTGCACATCGTCACCATGCCGGTGTCGTGCGGTCGGGGGCTGACCTCGGAAAACCACACGTCGTCGCCCTTGACGAAGAACTCGACGCCGAAGATCCCGCGGCCGCCGAGATCGGCCGTCACGCGTTCGGCGATCTCGTGCGCGCGCTCGAGCGCGCGCGGCGACATCGGCTGCGGCTGCCACGACTCGACGTAGTCGCCGCTGACCTGCAGGTGGCCGACCGGCGCGCAGAAGTGCGTCCTTACGGCGTCCCCTTCTTCGCGGGCGCGCACGGTGAGCAGCGTGATCTCGTAGTCGAAGTCGATGAAGCCCTCAACGATGACGCGGCTGCCGCGCACCCGGCCCGCGCTCTCGGCATACTGCCATGCGGCGGCGACCTCGCCCGGCGCACGCACGAGCGTCTGCCCCTTGCCCGACGACGACATGACGGGCTTCACGACGCACGGGTAGCCGATCCCGCGCGTGGTCTCGATCGCGTTCCTGAGCTCCTCGAGGCTGTCCGCGAACCGGTAGGCGGACGTCGGCAGGCCGAGGTCTTCGGCGGCGAGGCGGCGGATGCCCTCGCGATTCATCGTGAGCTTGACCGCCCGTGCCGTCGGGATCACCTCGACCGCGCCTTCGCGCTCCAGGTCGACGAGCACGTCGGTCGCGATCGCCTCGATCTCGGGCACGACGAGCTGCGGACGCTCCTGCTCGATCAGCCGCCGCAACGCCGCGCCATCGGTCATTGCGATCACGTGTGCGCGATGCGCGACCTGATGACCCGGCGCGTTGGCGTAGCGGTCGACCGCGACCACCTCTACGCCGAGCCGCTGCAGCGCGATCACGACTTCCTTGCCGAGTTCTCCGCTGCCCAGCAGCATGACCTTCGTCGCCGACGGCGACAGGGGCGTGCCGATCGTCAGGGGGTGCGGCTGGCGTCCTTCGGGCATGGTCGAACCTCGCATGTTTGACTGCCATTCTAGGCTCGATTTTGTTGCGCCGCACAGGATGGGGCGGCAAATTATAAGTTATTGATTAATAGCATATATATTCCGTTATTATGCATGGTAATTGCCGTGACCGGGCGCGGCCGCCGCACTGCGGTAAAGATCAGGCCCGCGAGCTTCGTTTCTTGCCGCGGTCCTGGCGTGCGAGAAGCTCGCCGTGGGCCCGTCCCGCCGGCACCTCGGCGTCGGCGGCCAGGGCGAAGTCGATCTTGGTCGACTCCAGATCGACGCGCGCGACGGTAACGCGCACGCGTCCTGCGAGCTGGAACACGCGGCCCGATCGCTCGCCGACGAGCGCGTGCCGCGTCGCGTCGAACTGGAAGTAGTCGCGACCGAGTTCGGTCACGTGGACGAGGCCGTCGATGGCGAGGTCGTCGAGCGTGACGAAGATGCCGAAGCTCGTCACTCCGCTGATCGTGCCGCCGAAGCTCTCTCCGATCTTGTCCTGCATGTAGTAGCACTTGAGCCAGTTCTCGACGTCGCGCGTCGCGTCGTCCGCGCGCCGCTCGGTGAACGAACAATGCTCGCCGAGCTCGGCCCACGAGGCACCGCCCGGCGCGTACACGGTCGTTGCGAGCACCGCCTTGATCGCGCGATGGACGAGAAGGTCGGGATAGCGCCGGATCGGCGAGGTGAAGTGCGCGTACGCCTCGTAGGAGAGGCCGAAGTGGCCCACGTTGTCCGGCCGGTAGCGCGCCTGCTGCAGCGAGCGCAGCAGCACGGTCTGCAGCAGCGCGTAGTCGGGCCGATCCTTGATCGCGAGGAGCAGTCGCGCGTAGTCGGCCGCGGTCGGGTCGTCGCCGCCTCCGAGCGACAGCGCGGAGCCCGCGAGGAAGTCGCGCAGCGCCGCGAGCTTCTCGGGCGTCGGTCCTTCGTGGACGCGGTAGAGCGTGGGGTGCTTGTGCCGCTCGAGGAACTGCGCGGTGCAGACGTTGGCCGCGAGCATGCATTCCTCGATCAGCTTGTGCGCGTCGTTGCGGACGACCGGCACGATGCGGACGATCTTGCCCCGCACGTCGAACTCGAGCTGCATCTCGACGGTGTCGAAGTCGATCGCGCCGCGCGCCTCGCGCGCCGCCTTGAGGGCGTGGTAGAGCGCGTAGAGATCCTGGAGCTGCGGCAGGACGGGCTTCGTCTCGCGCGAGGCCTTCTTCGGCTGCGACAGCGCGGCCCACACCTGCGTGTACGTGAGACGCGCCTGCGAGTGCATCACGGCGGGGTAGAAGCGGTAGCCGGCGATCGCGCCCTCTCCGTCGATGTCCATCTCGCATGCCATGCACAGGCGGTCGACCGCCGGCTTGAGCGAGCAGAGCTCGTTCGACAGCGCCTCGGGCAGCATCGGGATCACGCGGCGCGGGAAGTAGACCGACGTTCCGCGCTCGCGGGCGTCGCGGTCCAGCGCGTCGCCGTCGCGCACGTAGTGGGAGACGTCGGCGATCGCGACGATCAGGCGGAATCCGCGCGCCGTCCGGTCGCAGTACACGGCGTCGTCGAAGTCCTTCGCCGTCTCGCCGTCGATGGTGACGAGCGGCAGCGCCGTCAGGTCGATGCGGCCGTTGCGGTCCGCGGCGCGAACCTCGGCGGGCAGGCGGTGTGCCTGCCGCTCGGCGGCGGTCGAGAACACGTGCGGCAGGTCGTGCTTGCGCAGCGCGATCTCGATCTCCATCCCGGGATCGGTGTAGCTGCCGAGGACCTCGGCGACGCGCACGATCGCCTCGCGCTGCGACGTCGGCTGCTCGACGATCTCGACGACGACGACGTCGCCGGTCTTCGCCCCACCGCGTTCGTCGGGCGGCACGAGCAGGTCCTGGTTGATGCGGCGGTTCTCGGCCACGACGAAGGCGATGCCGCGCTCCTCGTGCAGGCGGCCGACGATCGTCGTGTTGGCGCGTTGGAGCACGTCGACGATCTCGCCCTCGGGACGGCCGCGCCGGTCGGTGCCCGCGCGCCGCGCCGTCGCTCGGTCGCCGTGCAGCACCTTGTGCATCTCGCGCGGGTCGAGGAACAGGTCGGTACCGCCGTCGTCGGGAACGAGAAAGCCGTAGCCGTCGGGATGGCCCTGAACGGTCCCGGTGAGGAGATCGAGCTTGGCGACGACGCAGAGCTCGCCCTTGCGATTGGCGAGCAGTTCGCCGTCGCGCTGCATCGCGTCGATGCGGCCGAAGAACGCCGTGCGCGCGCGCCGGTCGACGGCCATTGCGCGCGCGAGCTCGGCGGGCGGCAGCGGCACGCCGGCGTCGCGCAGCGCAGCGAGGATGTCCGTCCGCGACGGCAGGAGCGACGGGTCGAGGTCGTCAGCGCCGTCGCGGGGACGCGCGGATCCGTGCTTGCGCGGGGCGGGAGCGTGGGGCTTCTTTGACAAGGATACGGCCCAAAAGTAGAATTGCGGGTTGCGGTCGCCCAGGTGGCGGAATTGGTAGACGCACTAGGTTCAGGTCCTAGCGGTGGCGACACTGTGGGGGTTCGAGTCCCTTCCTGGGCACCATTCGAGACCGCGATTATCGCGCAACAACGCCCGCAGCCGCGGGCGTTGTTGTTTCTGCGCGGACGATGCCGGGCCGATGCAGCCGCCCGCATCGAGGGGGAAACGCGCAGGCGTTGCCCCCTCGCAAGACGTAACGCGGGGATGTGCCCGACTTGCGCGCCGGTTCGTTGGGGACGGCAGAAGCCGCCCCCGTTCGTTCGTGCGGCGTCAGTCGCCGTCACCGCCACGCGCGGGCCCGCAGATCTTCCAGATTACGCCCGTGCCGGGGATCTGCACCAGCGCGGCGTCGGCCGGGTCGACGAACTTCGTCGCGGGATCCGATTGCCCGAAGTCGCGCACCGCGCCATAGTCGACGAGGTAGGCACAGCCGTCTGGACCGAACTTGAGGTCCGTCGGGCGGTTGATGCCGCGAACGCCGGGATCCGTGAACGCCTGATCGCCCGTCGTGTTGAACGCGAACTTCGTCTGCTGCAACTGAAGCGGCTGGCCGGGCCCGCTGAAGTTGACGAGCTCGATGTCGTGCCCCGACTCCGGATTGCCGTTGGCGCGCGAGAATCCGAAGTCGCCTTCGCGGGCGACCAGCGCAGCACCCTTCTTCACCGGTCCGGTGACGAAGGAATTCGGCGCGAAGTCGAGGCCGACGACGGCGACGTCCGCGGGCTCGAGCGCGAGCGGCGCCGTGATCGGCTGCGGCGGGAACGCCAGCACCGACCTCACGGACGGGTTCGCCGCGATGACGTCGGGAATGCAGGCCGGGAACGGCGTATTCGGCGGGCTCGTGCACAGGTCGTCGCCAGGCCCGCCCACGGGATTGAACACGGCCTGCGTCGATTCCAGGAATCCGAAGCGGTCGGGCCAGCCGTGGTAGTCGGGACTTCCGTCGGGGTTCTGCTGCGCGAGCGCGAGGCGGTCCGGCGCATTGTTGACCGGACGCGCGCCGCGCTCGTCCTCGCCGTTCTCGGTGACGAGCAGTCCACCCTTGAGCGGGTGGTCGGCGGGAGCGAACCGCAGGCCGTAGGGATTGCGATAGCCCCACGACACCGGCTCGATCGTGCTCTTGGGGTTCTTCGCGTTGAGGCGCGCTCGCAGAATCGCACCGTCGCACGCCTTGTCGTCGCGCCCTTCGTGGGCCGGCACCTTCGCGCCGGGACGGGGCACGCCGAAGTCGGAGTACCCGGTGCTCTTCACCCCCGCGCCTGAATCGAACTCGTTGCCGCTCAGCGTGATGTCCTGGCACGCGATGTCGTGCTGATTCGCCCCCCCGCCGTTGTCGCGGCCCACGACGCCGGAGTTCGTCGTCGATCCCTGCGACCAGTAGATCCAGTCGTCCTTGAAGGCGAGCTGTTCCGTGGGGTGATCGCCGGTCGGCAACCCCGAAATGAACGGAGTCACCACCCCGGTGTTCGGATCGACCATCACGATGCGCGAGCTGTTGTTCTGCGCGCCCGGGGTGCGGATCGCCTGATTCGAGTCGCTCACGAACAGGCGGCCGCCGCCGAACCCGTGTTCGAAGCCGATGCCGACGGCGGGCCCGTGCGGCTGCAGCCCGGTTCCCGGCGCCGTGGGCTTCGCCAATGGACCACTGGAAATCATGGTGCCGGCCTGGTCGAAGACCAGGATGTCGGGCGTGAACGGGTTCGTCGGCGAGAGCACTCCACCGACCGACGGGCTCGTCTCGTCGTTGCAGCGGCTGGGCAGGCCGTGGCCGGATTCGAGGACGTAGACCTGGAAGTGACTCTTGTCGCCGCGAAACGCGACGCCGACCGGGAAGTTGAGGTCCTTCGCGAATACCGAGACGGCGAAGCCCTTCGGAACGACGATGTCCTGCCCGTTGCCCGGACTGTAGTTGGCGGTTTCGGTCGGGCATACGGGGTTCGCGCGCGTATCTGCAAGCGCGGATGACGCTGCGCTGCCGGCGCTGGCAAGGAGCAGAGCGGCCGCGATCGGCGTCAATCGGATCGGACGGTGAGACGAGGTGCCACGGTTCATCTTGCCTCCTGGTTGCTTTGATGCCCCACGATCGATCGAAGCCTGCGACCCGAGGGGCCGCAACTTCGGCTGGGCGGCGCCTTTCGCGAGAGTGCACGGTCCCCGGGGTCGTGCGTTGCCGCGGCCGGCGTACGTGAGATCAACGATCGGCGGGCGGACGGACAGGCCCGGGTGCGAAACGCGTGGGCCTGCTTCCGGAGGTTCCGCACACTCGGTGGTGCGTCAGCTCACGCGGCGGGTCGAGCAACGGGATTGTAGGAATTACCTGTGCACCACACGACGCAAGTGTCGCGTTGCAGTAGACAGATATGCTCCGTCGATCATTGCACCGCTTGTCGATCCGCTGCCGCCGGGCGTCGGCGGAGCCGTTCCGAGCGATGCAGGCGCGCGGCGTTTGCTTACGAAGTGCTGACGAAGACGCGCGTGGCGGCCACCTGCTGTGCGCGAACGCGCGCTGGCATGTGCGATGCTCGTCCGGGCGGCGGGCAGGTGCCCCGGGCGGGCCGGCCCGGAGCCGCAGGGGTCGAAGCGGAACGCTAGCGGATGAATCTTCCGTCGCGTCCGATCATCGAGAGATCGACGTACTGCGACCCGTTGTGGTTGTCGGGCGCGAAGCGCACGGCGAAGCCGCCGATCTCGTAGTTCGACATCGATTCCATCGCGGCGATGAACTTCTCGCGCGTCGGCTCCTTGCCGGCGCGACGCAGGCCCTCGGTCAGCACCTTCGCGCCGATGTAGCCTTCGAGGCTCGAGAAGTTGACGTCCACCTTGCCGCTGCGCTTCGCGAGGTCGAGGTATTCCTTCACGACCGGCGTGAGCGGGCTCCATGGGAACGGCACGACCTGCGAGATCATCACGCCGTAGCCCTCGGGGCCGAGCGCCTCGGCCAGCGCCTTGCTGCCGACGAACGAGACGTTGAAGAACTGCGAGACGCTGCCCGCCTTCTTCATCTGCCGCACGAACTCGGCCACCGACGTGTAGGCCGAGATCATCACGGTCGCCTCCGGCTCGGCGGCGTTGATCGTCTTCACCGCCTCGACCACGTTGGTCGTGTTGCGCTCGACGGTCCCCGTCGCCGCGATCTGCATGTTGCGCCGCGCGAGCGCGCGCTTGACGCCCTCGAGCCCCGCCTGCCCGTACGCGTCGTTCTGGTAGAACACGGCGAACCGGCGCACGCCGGTGCGCGTCAGGTGCTCGACGATCTTCTCGGTCTCGTCGAAATAGCTCGCGCGGACGTTGAACACGTAGCGGTTGAAGGGCGTGCGCAGGAGCTCGGCGCCGGTGAACGGCGCGACGAACGGCACCCGCGCTTCGGTGAAGATCGGCAGCGACGCCTGCGACGTCGGCGTGCCGACGTAGGCGAAAAGCAGGAAGACCCGGTCCTCCTCGATCAGCTTCTTCGTGTTCTCGGCGGCGAGCTTCGATTCGTACTTGTCGTCGCGCGAGCGGAGCTCGATCTTGCGGCCGTTGACGCCGCCCTGCGCGTTCACGTAGTCGAGCCAGAGCTTGGCGCCGTCGCGCATCTGGATGCCGAGCTGCGCGGCGGGTCCCGTGAAGGCGGCCGACTGCCCGATGAGGATCGAGTTCGGTGTGATGCCGTCCTGGCCGCGCGCGGCGGAGACTGCCGCGCAGGCGCAGAGCGCGGCGCACAGCGTCACAATCCGCTTCATCCCGTCCCTCGTCTTTCTGTCGTGCGATGTGGGGCGTAGGCGCCCGTGGGAGCCTAACGCCAACGATTCAGGCAAGCAATCTTCGGGCCCGAAAGTCGGGCTCGGGCCGGAATGGGCCGTTGCGCACCCGCATCAACCGCCCGGGGCGGGCGCGCGGGCGCCGAGCCGGGCGCGGAGCGCCTCCGGCCGGAGCGTGTCGTAGACCTCGAACGGCTGGTGGATCCAGGGGTTGTCCGGCAGGTAATCGACGCAGTAGTCCGGCTTGAACACCGAGCATGCCTTCCACCAGAGCACCGCAGTCCGCAGCGACGTGATGTGCGGGAAGCGCCGCGGCAGTTCGGCGTGCACCGCCGCGAGCGTGTGGCCGGAGTCGACCATGTCGTCGACGAGCAGGATCTTGTCGCCGAGGCGCGGCTTCGTCATCGTCATGTGCTCGGCGATGACGAGCTCGCCGCGGATCGTGCCGCCCTCGGCGGTGTACGAGTGCGTCGAGAGGATCGCGAGCGGCTGCTCGTAGATGCGCGACAGCACGTCGCCGACGCGCAGCCCGCCGCGCGCGATGCAGATGATCTGGTCGAACCGATACCCGGACTCCCACACCGCGAGCGCGAGCCGCTCGACGAGGGTGTTGTACTGGTCCCAGCTCACGTGCAGGTCGGGCATCGCGGGCTCCCCTCGTCGTCCGCCGCTATTGAAAGGGGTGCTGCAGGACGATGGTCTCCGCGCGGTCGGGACCGGTCGACACCATCGCGATCGGCACGCCGGTCAGCGCCTCGATCCGCTCGAGATAGGCGCGCGCGTTGGCCGGCAGCGCGGCGAACGACTTCGCGCCGACGGTGCTCTCCTGCCATCCGGGGACCGTCTCGTAGACCGGCTCGCACTCGGCGACGGCGTCGGCGCCGGTGGGCAGGAGCGGTACCGCGTGACCGCGCACCCGGTACCCGGTGCAGAGCCGGATCTCGGCGAGGCCGTCGAGCACGTCGAGCTTGGTGATGCAGGTGCCGGTCACGCCGTTGAGCGCGAACGAGCGGCGCAACGCCGCGATGTCGAGCCAGCCGCAACGCCGCGGACGCCCCGTCACCGAGCCGAATTCGTTGCCGCGCTTCGCGAGCCGGGCGCCCACGTCGTCGGTGAGCTCGGTCGGGAAAGGGCCGGTCCCCACGCGCGTCGCGTATGCCTTCACGATGCCGAGCACGTAGTCGAGGAAGTCCGGGCCGATGCCCGCGCCCGGCGCCGCGGCGCCGGCGAGGCAGTTCGACGACGTCACGTACGGATAGGTGCCGTGGTCGACGTCGAGCAGCGCCCCCTGCGCGCCCTCGAACAGCAGCGAATCGCCGCGTTTCCTCGCCTCCTGCAGGAGGGCCGCGACGTCGGCCGCCATCGGGCGCAGCTCGTCCGCGAGCGCGAGCGTCTCGTCGCGCATCTGCGCGAACGGCACCGCGTCGCGCTTGTAGTAGTGGACGAGGACGAAGTTGTGGAAGTCGAGCAGCGGCTCGAGCTTGGCGGCGAAGCGATCCGGATAGAAGAGGTCCGCCAGCCGGATCGCGCGGCGCGCAATCTTGTCCTCGTACGCGGGGCCGATGCCGCGGCCGGTGGTTCCGATCTTCGCCTCTCCCATCGCGCCCTCGCGCGCCTGGTCGAGCGCGACGTGGCACGGCAGCACGAGCGGGCACGCCGGCGAGATCTTGAGGCGCGTCCTGACCTCGACGCCGGCAGCCTCGAGCTCGCCGATCTCCTGCAAGAGCGCCAAGGGCGAGAGCACGACGCCGTTGCCGATGTAGACGGAGACGCCGGGATGCAGGATGCCCGACGGGATGAGCCGCAGGACGGTCTTGCGCCCGCCGATGACGAGCGTGTGGCCGGCGTTGTGGCCGCCCTGGAACCGGACCACGCCCTGCGCGTGCTCGGTCAGCCAGTCGACGACCTTGCCTTTGCCTTCATCGCCCCACTGGGTCCCGATGACGACGACGTTCTTGCCCATGGGTCGCTGTCGGTGTGTGGATGAAAAGGGAGGACGGGCCGCGCCTCAGGAGCGTGGCGCCGTGCCCGCGAGGCCCGCGAGCTGACGCAGGTCGAGCGTGAACCCGGTCGCGGGCCGCGCCCGCCCGAACGCCTTGCCGATGCCGTCGTAGCGCCCGCCGTTGCCGATCGCCGCCGCGTGTCCCGTCGTGTACGCCGAGAAGATCGCGCCGCTGTGGTAGTGGTAGCCGCGGAGGTCCGCGAGGTCGATGTGCAGCGCGTCGACCCGCGGCGCGCCGGCGGCCGCGAGTGCCGCGAGCGCATCGAGCGCGTTGCGGATCGCCGGCACGTCGGGCAGCCGCGCGCGCGCGGCGGCCAGCACGTCGCGCGCGGGGCCGTAGAGCGAAGGCAAGGCGACGAGCGCATCGCGCCACGCCGCCGGGAGCTTCGCGGCGAGCGCGGCGACGCCCGGCACGTCCTTCGCGGAGAGTGCGTCGAAGAGGTCGGAGTCCTCGCCGTTCGCCGACACGCCCGCGCCCGCCGCGAGCGCGCGATAGACGCCGACGTGACCGAGGTCGAGATGCAGGCCGCCGACCCCGGCGGCGGCGAGCGACGACAGGAGGAGCGTGATCACCTCGGTGTCGCCGCCGATGCCGGCCTCGCCGAAGAGCTCCGCGCCGATCTGCGCGACTTCCCGCGTCTGTCCGATGCCCGCCGTCGTGCGCAGCACGCTGCCCGCGTAGCAGAGCCGCGTGACCCCCGGCTCGTTCAGCAGGTGGGCGTCGATGCGCGCGACCTGCGGCGTGATGTCGGCGCGCACGCCCAGGAGCCGTCCCGACATCGGATCGACGACCTTGAAGGTCTGCAGGTCGAGATCGCGCCCGGTTCCCGTGAGCAGCGAATCGAGGTGCTCGATCAGCGGCGGCTGCACGAGCCGGTAACCGTGCCCGCGGAAGTGGTCGAGCAGGAGCCGGCGCAGCGACTCGATCCGCTCGGCTTCCCCCGGCAGGATGTCCTCGACGCGCTCCGGAAGAATCCACTTACGCATTGCGCACGAGCCAGACCCCGGCCAGGCCGAGCGCGATCGACGCGAGCCCGATGAACCGCAGCTGGCCGTCGGTCAGGGCCACGAGCTTGCGGAAGCTCTCGCGCCACAGCTGGGGCGCGACGAAGGGCAGGAGGCCCTCGATCACGAGCACCAGCGCGAACGCCGTCCACAGCGAATCCGCCACGCGGTCATCCTCCCGATGCGCCGCGCGCGGCTACTTGGGCGCCTTCGCGCCCTGTCCGCCGGGACTGCGGAAATAGCGGAAGAAGTCCGCCGTCGGATCGAGCAGGAGCACGTCGCTGCGGCTCCGGAACGTCGCCCGGTACGCCTCGAGGCTCCGGTAGAACGCGTAGAACTCGGGGTTCGCGCCGTACGCGCCTGCGTAGATCGCCGCGGCCTTCGCGTCGCCTTCGCCCTTGAGCTTCTGCGCCTGCCGGTAGGCCTCGGCGAGGATCACCTCGCGCTGGCGGTCGGCGTCGGCGCGGATCTTCTCCGATTCGGCCTGTCCGAGCGAGCGCAGCTCGTTCGCGACGCGGCGGCGCTCCGACTCCATCCGCGCGTAGACCTGCTCCGACACGTCGGGCGGCAGCTCGACGCGCCGCAGCCGCACGTCGACGATCTCGACG
>DASQBO010000424.1:0-9202 GCA_035635175.1 Casimicrobiaceae bacterium
AGCGACCACGGATCCTTCTCGCAGGCCCAGCCGTCGAGTTCGGTTTCCCAGGCGAGCTTCTCCGCCTTGATGTCGGCAAGGCGCGCATCCTTGTTGGCGAGGCACGCGAGCGGCCTGCCGGCGAGCCGCGCCGCGAGCGCCTGCGCCGCGGCCCTGGCGTCGCCGCAAATGCCCACCGAAATCGGCTTGACGAGACCCAGCATCTTCGCATCGGCGTCGATCTGGATGATCCGCGCAGCCTTCGGCCAGTATTCCATCCCGTATTGCGGCAACGTGCCGAACGGTCCCAGCCGGGTGCCCAGCGCCAGCACGACGTCGGCCCGGGCGAGAAGCTTCATCGCCGCCTTGCTGCCCTGGTAGCCGAGCGGTCCGACCCATAGCGGATGGCTCGCCGGGAAGGCGTCGTTGTGCAGGTAGCTGGTGGCGACCGGCGCCTGCAGCCGCTCGGCGAGATGCGCCGCCTCCTGCCCGCCGTCGCCCATGACGACGCCGCCGCCAGCGATGATCACCGGAAACTTTGCCGCGGCGAGCAGCGCGGCCGCGTCCTCGAGGCTCTTCTCGCCGCCCGCGCCACGCTCGATCGCGAGCGGCCGCGGGATCTCGCACTCGATGTCGCCGTAGAAGAAGTCGCGCGGGATGTTGAGCTGCGCGGGCCCCATCAGGAGGCGCGCGCGGTCGAACGCGCGGCCCGTGAGCTCCGCCATCCGTGCCCGGTTGTTGACGTGCGCCTGGAACTTCGTGATCTTCGAGAAGACCGGCAACTGCTCGGTCTCCTGGAACCCGCCGAGCCCGATCGTCGCGCTGCCCGTCTCGGGCGTGACGACGACGACCGGCGAGTGCGCCCAGAACGCCGCGGCGGTGGACGTCACGAAGTTCGTGATGCCGGGGCCGTTCTGCGCGATGCAGACCCCGTGGCGACCGGACACGCGCGCGTAGCCGTCGGCCATGTGCCCGGCGCCCTGCTCGTGGGCGACCGAGATGAAGCGTATCCCGGCCAGCGGAAAGAGGTCGAGCGCGTCCATGTACGCGGACCCGACGATCCCGAAGACGTCCTTCACCCCCTGCGCGACGAGCGTCTCGACGAACGCTTCCGACGGCGTCATCTTCTGTCGGCCCGTCACTGCGAGCCGGTTCTGTTCGGTCATCGTGTTCATTGCTCCCCCATCATCGATTCGGGCGGCACGTACTCATAGCCGAGCGCCTCGGCGACCGGCTGGCAGGTGACCTTGCCGAACGCGATGTTGAGGCCGCCCTTCAGGTGAACGTCGTCGGCGAGCGCCTTCCTCCACCCCTTGTTGGCGAGCGCCAGCACGAAGGGCAACGTCGCGTTGTTGAGCGCGAAGGTCGACGTGCGCGGCACGCCCCCCGGCATGTTGGCGACGCAGTAGTGCGTGACGCCGTCGACGACGTACACCGGTTCGGCGTGCGTCGTCGGCCGCGAGGTCTCGAAGCAGCCGCCCTGGTCGATCGCGACGTCGACGATGACGGAGCCCGGCTTCATCCGCTTGACCAGCGCGGCCGACACGAGCTTCGGCGCCGACGCTCCGGGGATCAGCACGCCGCCGATCACGAGGTCAGCGGTAGTCACGTGGTTCTCGATCGCGTCCTGCGTCGAGAAGACGGTGTTGAGCGGCCGCCCGAACTGGCGCCACAGGGCGCGCAGCACGTCGACGTTGCGGTCGAGCACCCACACTTCGGCGCCCATGCCGAGCGCGATGTGGCACGCGTGCGAGCCGACGACGCCGCCGCCCAGGATCACGACCTTCGCCGGATCGACGCCGGGCACGCCCCCGAGCAACATGCCGAGCCCGCCGTGCGGCTTCTCGAGGTAGTACGCGCCGGCCTGCACCGCCATCCGCCCGGCCACCTCGGACATAGGCGCGAGCAGCGGCAGGCCGCCGTAGGGCGACGTGACCGTCTCGTAGGCGATGCAGACGGCGCCGCTCGCGACGAGGTCCTTCGCCTGCTCCGGATCGGGCGCGAGGTGCAGGTACGTGAAGAGGATCTGGCCGTTGCGCAGCATCTTCCGCTCGACCGCCTGCGGCTCCTTGACCTTGACGATCATGTCGGCGGCGCCGAAGACCTCGGCGGCCGTGCCGGCGATGCGCGCGCCCGCCCGCCGGTACGCCTCGTCGTCCATGCCGATCCCCTGCCCGGCGTTGCGCTCGACGATCACCTCGTGGCCGTTGCCCACCGCCTCGCGCACGCTGCCCGGCACGAGGCCGACGCGATTCTCGAGCACCTTGATTTCCTTCGGGACGCCGATGCGCATGGCGGGAGCTCCGGGCAATGGGGACGCGGGCGGGACCCGGCAGGCGTGCCGCTTGCCGGGACCGGCTATGATAATGGATCGAGCAAGGACGCACAGCGGACCCCCGAGCGCAACGCGATGCAGGCGTGGATCGACACCATGGGAACGGACCTGGGCGCGCTCACCGCCAGCGCGGCGCTGGTCGCGATCTACTACCTGCTGCTCTGGCGCCGCGCGCGGCGCGATCCGCACCACACGATCCACGGCGTCAACGAAACCGCGCGCACGCGGTGGGTCGAGCACGTGATGGCGAACCCGAGCCGCGACGTGATGGCCGTGCAGACGCTGCGCAACTTCACGATGGCGGCGACGTTCATGGCCTCGAGCGCGGCGCTGCTGATCCTCGGGACGCTCACGCTCACGGGCCAGGGCGAAACGCTCGCGCGGACGTGGCACGCGGCCAACATCGGCGGCTCCGATGCGGCACAGACCTGGGTCGTCAAGATCATGTGCCTGCTCACGATCTTCATCGTCGCGTTCTTCTCGTTCGCGATGACCATTCGCCTCCTGAACCACGTCGTCTTCATGATCAACGTGCCCGACGCCGCGGCGCAGCCCGGCCTCGGGCCGCGGCACGTCGCCCACAGGCTCGTCCGCGCCGGCCACTTCTACTCGGTCGGCATGCGCGCGTTCTTCTTCGCGATCCCCCTCGCCTTCTGGCTGTTCGGGCCGCTCTATCTCGTCGTCGCGACCCTCGGCCTCCTCGTCGTCCTGCACTTCATCGAGCGCAGCCCGGACCTCGGCCGCGGGTGATGCGGATGCCCGCGACGGCGCCCGCGGGTGTACGATTGCAGGTTCCACCACGCTAAGTCACGCGCAGCGCGCTGCCACCGGCATGCCGCACTGCAGCATCGGGAGACCACGATGGGCCACGCCGAACTCACGATCCAGGCCGACGCCGCGAAGAAGCGGATTTCGCTCGACGAATACTGGATGCCGTTCACGCCCAACCGCGACTTCAAGGCCGACCCGAAGATGGTCGTGCGCGCGGAAGGGATGTTCTACTGGAATGACCGCGGCGAGAAGCTCGTCGACGCCTCGTCGGGCCTCTTCTGCGCGAACGCGGGCCACGGCCGGAAGGAGATCGCCGAGGCCGTCGGCCGGCAGATGGCCGAACTCGACTTCGTGCCGCCGTTCCTCCGCGGCCACCCGAAGCAGTTCGAGCTCGCCTCGCGCGTCGCCGAGCTGACGCCCGGCGACCTCAACCGGATCTTCTTCACGAACTCGGGCTCGGAAGCCGTCGAGACCGCGATGAAGGTCGCGCTCGCCTATCACCAGGCGCGCGGCCAGAGCGGCCGCAACGTCTTCGTGTCGCGCGAGCGCGCCTACCACGGCGTCAACTTCGGCGGCGTCGCGCTCTCTGGGCTCGTCAACAACCGCCGCAAGTTCGGGCCCGGGTTGCCGGGGATCGCGCACATGCGGCACACGCACCTGAAGGAGAACTTCTTCACGAGGGGCGAAGGCGAGCACGGCGTCGAGCTGGCGGAAGACCTGACGCGCTTCGTCAACCTCTACGGCGCCGAGAACATCGCCGCGTGCTTCGTCGAGCCGATCGCAGGCTCGACCGGCTGCCTCGTGCCGCCGAAGGGCTACCTCAAGCGGCTGCGCGAGATCTGCGACGCGCACGGCATCCTGCTCGTCTTCGACGAGGTGATCTGCGGCTTCGGCCGCACGGGCCAGGCGTTCGCGGCGCAGAGCTTCGGCGTGACGCCCGACATCATGACGATGGCCAAGGGGCTCACCAACGGCGCGCAGCCGATGGGCGCGGTCGCGATCTCGGAGCGGATCCACGACACGATCATGGCCGCGGCCCCCGAGGGCGCGATCGAGTTCTTCCACGGCTACACGTATTCCGGCCATCCGGGTCCGTGCGCGGCGGGACTCGCGACGCTCGACATCTACAGGAAGGAAGACCTCTTCGCGCGCGGGCGGGCGCTGTCGCCCTACTTCCTCGACGCGATCTTCTCGCTCAAGGACGTGCCGGTGGTGTCCGACATACGCGGCTACGGGATGTTCGGCACGATCGACGTCCATCCGGCGGGCGGGCCGGGCGCACGGGGCCACGCGTTCCAGAAGAAGCTCTTCGACAACGGGCTGCACCTAAAGACGACCGGCGACTCCGCGATCCTCGCGCCGCCGCTGATCGCCGAGAAGTCGCACATCGACATGATCGCGGACATCTTGCGCCGGACGCTCGCGCAGATCTAGAGTCCGGTTTCGCCCGCGCGGCGCCGCGAGAGCGCCGCCGGATTCATTCAACGCCCCTGCCGGGAGGTGTCATGAAACGCTTGCTCGCTGCCCTCGTCCTTGCGCTCGCCGCGGCGCTGCCCGCGTGGGCGCAGAAGACCGTGACCTTCGCCTACCAAGACATGATGAACCCGTGGCGGTGGGTGCAACAGACCGGCGAGATCGAGAAGGCGACCGGATTCAAGATCAACTGGCGCCAGTTCGGGGGCGGCGGCGATGTCATCCGTGCGATGGCCTCCGGCGATGTGCAGCTGGGCGAGGTGGGCTCGACCGGGATTGCCACGGCGATCAGCCAGGGCATGGATGTCGAGCTGTTTTGGATCCTCGAGGACATCGCGTCGGCGGAGGCCCTGGTCGCACGCAACGGCAGCAACGTCAACACGATCGCGGACCTGAAGGGCAAGAAGGTCGGCACGCCGTTCGTCTCGACGTCGCACTTCCAGCTCCTCTATGCGCTGCAGAAGGCCGGGCTCAAGCCGACCGACGTCCAGATCCTCAATATGCGCCCGCCGGAAATCGCGGCCGCCTGGAGCCGCGGCGATCTCGACGCGACGTTCATCTGGGATCCGGTCCTGTCGACGGTCAAGAAATCCGGCAAGGTGCTGATGACGTCGGGCGACATCTGCAAGCAGGGCGCGTGCACTTTCGATGGCCTGATCGTCACGCGCAAGTTCGCGGAAAGCAATCCGGCATTCATGGTCGCGCTGGTGAAGGCGATCGCCAAGGCCGACGCGGACTACCGCTCCAACGCGAAGGCCTGGATCGGCGACTCTGCCAAGACCGCGGCCGTCGCCAAGTGGTCGGGCGGCAAGCCCGAGGACGTCGCCGACGCGATGGCGCTCTACGGCTTCCCCAGCCTGCAGGATCAGGCTTCGGCCGCATGGCTGGGCGGCGGGGCCAACGGCGCCGCCGCAAAGGCGCTGACGCAGCAGGCGAATTTTCTGAAAGAGCAGGGCCGGCTGCAGACGGTCGCCCCTGATTTCAGCAAGTCCGTGACCACCCGGTGGGTCACGGAGGCGATGAAATAGGCGGGCCGCCGGGCTCCCCGACCGCCATCGCGGCGGTGCCAGGTCCCGCGACCGGCGCCGCCGTTTTTCTGTCCGCATCCCTCATGCCGATGCTCGACATCCGCCAGCTGGGCGTCCGCTACGCCTCGAAAGCGGGGACCGTCGACGCGCTGTCGAACGTCAACCTCACGATGCGCGATGGCGACTTCGTCGTCGCGATCGGCGCCTCCGGCTGCGGCAAGACGACGCTGCTCTCGTGCATCGCCGGCTTCCTGCCGCCGACGGACGGCCAGATCCTGCTGGACGGACGTCCCGTCGCGGGCCCGGGAGCGGACCGCGGCGTCGTGTTCCAGAAGCACGCGCTGATGCCATGGCTCAACGTCGTCGACAACGTGGCGTTCGGCCTGCGGATGCGCGGCGTGCCCACCGCGGAGCGGCAGCGGGTTGCGCACGAGACGCTGCGCCTGGTCGGCCTCCAGGACTTCGCCGGGCGGGCGATCTACGAGCTCTCGGGCGGCATGCAGCAGCGGGTCGGCATCGCGCGCGCGCTCGCGTCCGACCCCGAGCTCCTGCTGATGGACGAGCCGCTGGGCGCGCTCGACGCGTTCACCCGCGAGTCGATCCAGGAGCTGATCCTCGACGTCTGGCACCGCACGGGCAAGATGTGCTTCTTCATCACGCACAGCGTCGAGGAGGCGCTGTTCCTCGCGACCCACCTGGTCGTCATGACGCCGCGGCCCGGCAAGATCTCGCACGAGTACGAGCTCGACTTCGGCCGGCGCTTCATCGCGACGCGCGATGCGCGCGCGGTCAAGTCGTCGCCCGACTTCATCCGCGTCCGCGAGGAGGTGCTCGCGGTGATCCTGCGCCGCGACGGCGGGGTGACGGCGGCGGCGGTGGAGTGAGATGGCCGCCCCCCTCCCCCCGAAGACCTCGCGCTACACGGAGCTTGGCGAAGGGCGGACCACGCGGATCAGCGTCGTCACCATGGCGGCACTCTTCGCGCTGTGGTGGCTCGCGAGCCACTACCGCTGGGTGCCGCCGCTGTTCCTGCCGACGCCCGAGACCGTCTTCACGCGCCTCTACGAGTCCGCGCTCGGCCAGCTCACCGACGCGCCGCTCGCGACCCACTTCGGCTGGTCGATGTTCCGCGTGTTCACTGCGTTCCTCGCGGCGTGCGTGACCGCCATCCCGATCGGCATCGCGATGGGCGTCTCCAGGATCGCGCGCGGGATCTTCGATCCGCCGATCGAGTTCTACCGGCCCCTCCCGCCGCTCGCGTACCTGCCCCTGATCGTGATCTGGTTCGGAATCGACGAGCTCTCGAAGGTGCTGCTCATCTACCTCGCGTGCTTCGCTCCCCTCGCGATGAGTGCGCGCGCCGGCGTCCGCTCGGTGTCGCAGGAGCAGATCCACGCCGCCTACTCGATGGGCGCGTCGCGCTGGCAGGTGATCGCGCACGTGATCATCCCCGGCGCCATGCCCGAGATCCTGACCGCGATGCGGATCGCGATCGGCTTCGGCTGGACGACGCTCGTCGCGGCCGAGATGGTCGCGGCCACGCACGGACTCGGCCAGATGGTGCTGAACGCGTCGAACTTCCTGCGGACGGACATCGTGATCATGGGGATCGTCGTGATCGGCGCGATCGCGTACCTGTTCGACCTGCTGATGCGCTACGTCGAGCGGCTGGTCGTCCCGTGGAAGGGGAAAGTCTGAGCGACCGCGGCGAGGGCCGGGGCGGCGCGCGCCTCCGGTCGCCTCGGGCTTCTCGCCCGCTTCCCGACCGCCGCCTGGTCGGCAACTTGACATTCGTCAAGCCCTCCCGCCGGGGATGGGCGCTAGACTGAATCGCGGACCCGCGCGAGGACGGCACGTGGCGGTGGCGGTCCCGGCAGCGGTTCGCACCGACCCTACGGAGTGAACCATGAAGCCAACGAACATCCTCGCGGCGTGCGTCCTCGCCTCGCTCGCGCTGGCCACCCGCGCCGCGCTGGCGGCGGATCCGACCGACATCGGCAAGAAGGAGTACGAAGCGAGTTGCGCCGCCTGCCATGGACAGGACGGCAAGGGGAAGGGATCGTTCGCCGAGCTGCTTAACGTGAGCATGCCCGATCTGACGACGCTCTCGAAGCGCAACGGTGGCGTGTTCCCCGCGGTTCGCGTCTACGACGTGATCGACGGGCGCGCGGCGGTGAAGGCGCACGGCACGCGCGAAATGCCGATCTGGGGCGCCCACTTCACCTTCCGGGCCGTGCCGCAATACGACGACTACCCGCACGAGAGCGAAGCCTTCGTGCGCGCCCGGATCCTGACGCTGATCGACTATCTCTACCGGCTGCAGGTCAAGTAGCGCCGCCGCAGATCCGCCGGAAGGCGCGATCGACGCGGCCTTCGCGGGCGTTTCCTGATCCGGAACGCGAGAGGCGGGATTTCGCCCGCCCGTCGGCCGCGCCGGCCCCGCCGTCGGCCCGGCGCGCTTGGGTGTTGACATCGGCAAGGCGGCTTGCCACGCTGCCAGCACCATGGCCGTCCGTCCCCAGTTCCAGCGGCTCGTCGAGAGGGTTCGGATGCGGCCGCCGCTGGCGGCGGCGATCGTCTACCCGTGCGACCGCGATTCGCTGCAGACGGCGCTCTCCGGCGCGTTTGCCGGCTACCTGGAGCCGATCCTCGTCGGGCCGGAGGGCCGGATCCGCGACACGGCGCTCCGCGCCGGGCTGGACATCTCGCGGCTCCCCATCGTCGACACCGCCGACGACCCCCGCGCCGCCGGCCAGCGCGCGGCCGAGGTCGTGCGCGACGGCAAGGTCGCGGCGCTGGTCAAAGGCAGCATGAGCGACGGCGACCTGCTCGCTCCTGTCGCGGCGTCCGAATCGGGGCTGCGCACCGAGCGGCGTCTGTCGCACGCCTCCTTCCTCGACCTGCCCGGACGTCCCAACGGCATGCTCGTCGCCGACGCGCAGCTCAACATCGCGCCCAACCTGGCGGCGAAGAAGGACATCGTCGCGAACACCGTCGAGCTCGCGCACGCCCTCGGCGTATCCGTCCCTTCCGTCGCGCTGCTCGCCGCGATGGACTACGTCACGCCGGCCTTCGCCTCGACCGCGGACGCCGCGGCGCTCAAGTCGATGGCCGAGCAGGGGCTGTTCGGCAAGACCGCCTGCGAAGGCCCGCTGACCGCGGACACCGCGCTCTCCGCCGAAGCCGCGCGGGCCAACGGCGTGAAATCGGATCTCGCGGGCCACCCCGACGTGCTGATCGCGCCGTCGATGGAGGCCGCGTCGCTGCTGCTGCGCACGCTGACCGGCCTCACCGGCGGGCTCGCCGCGGGCATCGTGCTCGGCGCCCGCATCCCGATCGTCGTCCCCGCCCGCACCGACTCGATGGAGGTGCGGATGGCGTCCTGCGTCCTGGCTTCGCTGATCGTGGCCGCGCGCGCGCCCGCCTCCGGCACGGAAGTGAAACCGGTCACCGCGGCGCGCCCGGCCGAGACCGCCCGCGCGGCGGCCTAGGGAAGCTCTGCATAACCCGCGCAGTCGCGACGGGGCTGGGCGGGATGGGATGCCTCATTTGCCAAATGAGGCGCGGCGCAGCCAAGGCCGGGCGCCTTTGCAGGCCGCGCGACAAGGCAGACCGC
>DASQBO010000425.1:0-6264 GCA_035635175.1 Casimicrobiaceae bacterium
ACACGCGCCTCCTCGGCGTGTTCGCCGAGCGCGACGGTGCCGGCTACGCGCTCTTCCGATTCCCCGATCGGGGTCCCCTGCTCGTGCGCTCGGGGCAGGACGTCGCGCCGGGCGTGCGCCTCGAGGCCGTCCATCGCGACGGCGTGCGGCTGCGCGATCACGGCGAGGTCCGCGACGTCGCGCTGAGCTTCCCCGGCGCGAACGCGACTGCGCTTCCGGCCGACCGCGCGCAGACCGCGACGGCGGCCGCGCGGACCGCTTGCGCGCCTCCTCCCGGCTACCAGGGGCCGATCTACCGGGTGAACGCCGAGCTCCTGACCGGCATCGCGTCGCAGCGCGACAGCTGGAAGGCGTTGCTCGTCGCGGGCAGCGGCGGTCTCGCGATCCGCGACGACAGCGGATTCTCGGCGATGCTCGGGATGCGCGGCGGCGACCGGATGACGCAGGCGAACGGGATCGCGCTCACGAACGTCGACGACGTGCTGCTCGCGCTCGTGAAGCCGCTGATCGCGAACCAGCCGGTGCGCGTCGCCGGCACCCGCGACGGCAAGCCCGCCGAGTGGCTGTTCGTCAACGCGGCGACGTGTCCCGGCTGAGCGGGAGCCACTCGAGGAGCGCCGGCGGCGCCTCGAGGATGCCGTCGGCGGACCACAGCTCCGGCGCTTCCCCGGGCTCGATGTAGCCCCACCGCGCCACGAGCGTCGGCATGCCCGCCGCGCGGCCGGCCTCGACGTCGCGGCGCGCGTCGCCCACGTACACGCAACGCGACACGGCGACGCCGAGCCGCTCGGCCGCGTGCCGGAGCGGGGCCGGATGCGGCTTCGGGAACGGCGTCGTGTCGCCGCAGACGACGGCGCGCGCGCGCGACGCGAGCGACAGCGCTGCAAGGAGCGGCTCGGTGAAGCGCGCCGCCTTGTTCGTGACGATGCCCCACGGCACCCCGCGTGCGTCGAGCGCGGCGAGCACCGCGTCGACGTCGGCGAAGAGCGCGCTCGCGACGCAGAGCGCCGCGGCGTAGTGCGCGAGGAACGCGTCGCGGAGCGCGACGTAGTCCGGCTCGCCCGGCGCGATCGCCAGCCCCGCGCCGAGCAGCCCGCGCGCGCCGTGCGATGCGTACGGCCGCAAGCGCTCGAGCGGCAGCGGATCGAGACCGCGGTCGGCGCGCACGCGGTTGAGCGCCGCGCCGAGATCCGGCGCGGTGTCCGCGAGCGTGCCGTCGAGGTCGAAGAGGACCGCGTCGACCGGCAGCGGGCGCGGCCCGCCTCGGGCGTCAGGCATCGGAACGGCGAAACGCCATCATGTAGTTGACGGCGGGGTCGTCGACGAGGCGGAACGTCTTCGCGAACGGGTTGTAGGCGACGCCGGTCACCTCGGCGGCGGCGAGGCCCGCTCGCCGCGCGAACTGCGCGACCTCGGCGGGCTTCAGGAATCGCGCGTAGTCGTGCGTCCCGCGGGGCAGCAGCTGCAGCACGTATTCGGCGCCGACGACCGCGAGCGCATAGGCGGTCGGAGTCCGGTTGATCGTCGCGACGACCACGAGGCCGCCGGGTTTGGCCAGCGCGCCGCACGCGGCGACGATCGCGGCCGGATCCGGCACGTGCTCGAGGAGCTCCATGCAGGCGACGACGTCGAAGCTCGCGGGCATCTCGGCGGCAAGCGTTTCGGCGGCGACGAGCCGGTAGTCGACGTTGGAGCCGCTCTCGAGCTGATGCAGCTTGGCGACGCCGAGCGCCTTGTCGCCCAGGTCGACGCCGACGACGCTCGCGCCGTGCGCCGCGAGCGCCTCGGAGAGGATCCCGCCGCCGCATCCGACGTCGACGATCCGCTTGCCGGCGACGCCGCCGGCGACGCGCTCGAGCCATTCGAGCCGCAGCGGGTTGAGCTTGTGCAGCGGCCCGAACATCGCGCTCTCGGGATCCCACCAGTGGTGCGCGAGCGAGGCGAACTTCGCGAGCTCCGCCGCGTCGACGTTGGCACGCGGGGGCGTCGCCGAGGGTGTCACGGACGTCATTGCAGTCGCTCCTGCCAGTAGCGCGCACGGGCCACGATGGCCGCTTCGTCGGTCGTCGCGAGGACCCGGTCGGCGACGACGCGCACGCCGCCGACCCAGACGTCGGTGACGGCGTCGCGGCCCACCGCGTGCACGAGATGCGAAACCGGATCGTAGCAGGGCACCGCGTCCAGCCCACCGAGATCGACGGCGATCACGTCCGCCTCCTTGCCCGGCTCGAGCGAGCCCAGCGCACGCTCGAGCCCGAGCGCGCGTGCGCCGCCCAGCGTCGCCGCGCGTATCACGTCCTCGGCCGGCAGGGCGGCCGCGTCGCCGCTCCGGACTTTTGCGAGCAGCGCGGCGAGGCGCATCTCGCCGAAGAGGTCGAGGCGGTTGTTCGACGCCGCCCCGTCGGTGCCGAGCGCGACGTTGATGCCCTTCGCGGCGAGCTCGGCGACGGGCGCGATGCCGCTGCCGAGCTTCATGTTCGACGCGGGACAGTGCACGACGTGGCCGCCGTGCGTCGCGAGGATCTCGATGTCGTCGGCCGTGAGGTGCACGCCGTGGATCGCGATGAAGCCCGGACCGGTCGCGCCGAGCCGATGCAGCCGTGCAAGCGGCGTCGCGCCGTGTCGCGCGCGGCTGTCGGCGACCTCGTGCGCGGTCTCGGCCAGGTGCGTCTGGATCGGCAGGTCGAGCTGGCGCGCGAAGACGATGATCTTCCCGAACGCCGCGTCGCCGACGGTGTAGGGCGCGTGCGGCGCGAGCGCGAACGTGAGGCGCGGCTCGTGCCTGAGGCTGTCGCGGACGGCGAGCCCGGCCTGGAGGTAGCCGTCGGGGTCGGCGGCGTACGGAGTGGGGAAGTCGAGCACCGGGAGCCCGAGCATCGCGCGCATCCCGGTCTCGAGATAGGCGCGCGCGGCGGCGTCCGGGAAGAAGTACATGTCGTTGCAGCAGGTGATGCCGCCCTTCAGCATCTCGGCGGCGGCGAGACGCACGCCGTCGTAGACGAATTCCGGCGCGACGCTCCGCGCCTCGCGCGGCCAGATGTGGTCCTCGAGCCAGCGGGCGAGGGGGAGGTCGTCGGCGATCCCGCGGAACAGGCTCATCGCCGCGTGGGTGTGCGCGTTGACGAGCCCCGGCAGCAGCACGTGATCGGGCAATGCCAGGCGCTCGCGCGGCGCGTAGGCGCGCTCGGCGTCGGCGCGCGGCAGGAGGTCGAGGATCCTGCCGCGATCGACGATGAGCGCGTGATCGCGCAGCGTGCGCGCGGGCTCGATCGGGACGATGTAGCCCGCGTCGAGCCGAAGGTCGATCGGAGTCATGGGCCGTGAGACGGAAGACGGCGCGCCATTATGCCGCGCGGGGAGAAAAAAAAGCCCCGCCGGCGGCGGGGCTCTTTTCGCGGAGGGCGCGCGTTACTTCTTGACCGCCTCGCCCTTCACCTCGACTTCCACGCGGCGATCGGGTGCGAAGCACGCGATCTTTTCCTTCAGGTTCTTCTGGTTGCAGACGACGCCGGGGATCGGCTGCGTCTTGCCCATGCCGAGGGTCTCGATCTTGTCCTTCGGCACGCCCTTCGACACCAGGTAGTCGCGCACCGCGTCGGCGCGGCGCTCCGACAGCTTCTGGTTGTACGCCTGCGTCCCGATCGGGTCGGTGTGGCCGGTGACGAGCACGAGCTCGAGTTTCTGCACGCCCGGCAGCTTGGTGATGATCTCGCTGTCGATCGCCGCCTTGCCTTCGGGCTTGAGCACCGCCTTGTCGAAGTCGAACAGCGCCTTCGAGGCGAGCGTGATCTTCTGCACTTGCGGCGCCGGCGGCGGCGGGGGCGGCGGCGGGGGCGGCGGCGGCGGGGGCGGCGGCGGCGCTACGGCCGGAGCCGGCTTCGGCACGAGGTCCGGATCGCATTGCTCGATCGCCATGCTCGGCGCCCAGTAGCCGGTGCGCCAGCAGAGGTTGCCCGAAAGCCCCGCGGCGCCGTTGTACGCGCCGCTCTTCACGACATTGTTGTCGGGGGTGCCGGTGGCCGAGAGCACGTAACCGCAGTTGGTCGTGTTGCATCCGGCGACGCCCGGTACGTAACTCTTCGGGTCTGCCTTCGTTTGCGCCGCGGCGCCGGCGGACAACACCGCAGCGAGCGCGCCGATGACGGCACCGGTCACGAAACGACGAGTCATTGTTTCACCCCTTTGGCTTTGGTTTTGAACAAGTTCTTCTGCAAACCTTGCAATTCTCGCGCCGCTCCGCGCGCAAGGTGATCGCGCGGACGCGCCGAATCCTTTGTTTCGACGAAAACTATAGCACAGGGGTCAGGGGGGTGCAAAAGAAAACGGGGTTTCCGCAACAGGCGGAGAACGACTGTCGCGGCGGCGCAACGCCGTGATAAAATTTTGCATTTTCAAGGCCCTCCGCCGTCTCGCCGCGCTCGGGCGATCGGCGCCGGAGGTCGGCGAAACCCGCGGCCGGCGGCGGCGGGCGGGACGTCCGCCCGACGACAACCAAAGCGTCCGAAACACCGCGGCGGTCGCCCGGACGACCATCGACTAACGGCATTCGAGGAAGAAATCCCCGCCCATGGAGCAGTTTGCCAAAGAAACCCTGCCGATCAGCCTAGAAGCCGAGATGCGGCATTCCTACCTCGATTACGCGATGAGCGTGATCGTGGGACGGGCGTTGCCGGACGTCCGCGACGGCCTGAAGCCGGTGCATCGCCGGGTGCTCTACGCGATGCACGAGGCCAACATCGTCCACAACCGCCCCTACGTGAAGTGCGCGCGGGTCGTGGGCGACGTGATGGGGAAGTACCACCCTCACGGCGACATGGCCATCTACGACACGCTCGTCCGGATGGCGCAGGACTTCTCGCTCCGCTATCCGCTGGTCGACGGGCAGGGCAACTTCGGCTCGGTCGACGGCGACAACGCGGCCGCCATGCGCTACACCGAGTGCCGCCTGCAGAAGATCGCGGGCGAGCTCACCGCCGACATCGACAGGGAGACCGTCGACTTCGTCCCGAACTACGACGGGAAGGAGCAGGAGCCGACGGTGCTGCCGTCGCGGCTGCCCAACCTTCTCGTCAACGGCTCGTCGGGGATCGCGGTCGGGATGGCGACCAACATCCCGCCGCACAACCTGACGGAAGTCGTCGACGCCTGCCTCGCGCTCCTCGCCAATCCCGCGATCGGCATCGACGAGCTGATCGACATCGTGCCGGCGCCGGACTTCCCGACCGCCGGGATCGTCTACGGCACCGAAGGCGTGCGCGAGGGGTACCGCACGGGGCGGGGCCGCGTCGTGATCCGCGCGCGGACACACGTCGAGGACATCGGCAAGGGCGAGCGCCAGGCGATCGTCGTCGACGAGATTCCCTACCAGGTGAACAAGGCGAACCTGCTGATCCGGATCGGCGAGCTCGTCCGCGAGAAGAGGCTCGAGGGGATCTCCGACCTCCGCGACGAGTCCGACAAGTCGGGCATGCGCGTCGTCATCGAGTTGAAGCGCGGCGAAGTCCCCGAGATCGTCCAGAACAACCTCTTCAAACTCACGCAGCTGCAGGACAGCTTCGGGATGAACATGGTGGCGCTCGTCGACGGCGCGCCGCGGCTCCTGAACCTGAAGCAGTTCCTCGAGTTCTTCCTGCTGCACCGGCGCGAGGTCGTCGTGCGCCGCACGCACTACGACCTGCGCAAGGCGCGCGAGCGGGGACACATCCTGGAAGGTCTCGCCGTCGCGCTGTCGAACGTCGACGAGATCGTCGCCCTGATCAAGGCCGCGGCGAGCCCGCCCGCCGCGAAGACGGCGCTGATGGCGAAGACGTGGCGCTCGCCGCTGGTCGAAGAGATGCTGCAGCGCGCCGCCGCCGACGCGGCGCGGCCGGAAGGGCTGCCGCTCGAGTTCGGCTGGCAGGAGAAGGCGCGCGGCTACCGCCTCTCCGACGCGCAGGCGCAGGCGATCCTCGAGCTCCGGCTGCAGCGGCTGACCGGCCTCGAGCAGGACAAGATCTTCGCCGAGTACCGCGAGGTGATGGCGCAGATCGTCGACCTGATCGACATCCTGGCCAAGCCGGCGCGGGTCACGGCGATCGTCGGCGAGGAGCTCAAGGCGATCCGGAGCGAATTCGGCGACGCGCGCCGCTCGGAGATCGTCGCGCAGGGCGTCGACCTCCAGCTCGAGGACCTGATCGCGGCGCAGGACATGGTCGTCACGATGTCCCACGGCGGGTACATGAAGGCGCAGGCGGCCGACGAGTACCGCGCGCAGCGGCGCGGCGG
>DASQBO010000426.1:0-6696 GCA_035635175.1 Casimicrobiaceae bacterium
CGGCGTGGTGTTGGAGAACTCGAGCGTCACGTGGCCCTGCCACTCGGGCTCGAGCGGCGTGACGTTGACGATGATGCTGCACCGGGCGTACGTGCTCTTCCCGAGGCAGATCGTGAGGACGTTGCGGGGGATGCGGAAGTACTCGATCGTCCGCGCGAGCGCGAACGAGTTGGGCGGGATGATGCAGACGTCGCCCTTGAAGTCGACGAACGAGCCGGCGTCGAAGGCCTTGGGGTCGACGATCGTCGAATTGATGTTGGTGAAGATCTTGAATTCGTCGGAGCAGCGGATGTCGTAGCCGTAGCTCGACGTCCCGTAGGAGACGATGCGGTGCCCGTTCGCCTCGCGGACTTGGCCCGGCTCGAAGGGCTCGATCATCCGCCGCTCCGTCGCCATGCGGCGGATCCACTTGTCGGACTTGATCAACCTCCCTCCCTCCCCCTGTCGTTCCCGCGGAGGCGGGAACCCGGCGGCTTCCCCGCGTCTTCCGCAAACTGCGCCGAGCGACGCCGGATCCCTGCCTGCGCGGGGATGACGAGCTACGTGTTCTGGATGACGATGCTCGGGAACTTGGCGGAGAAGTCCTCGGCCTTCTGCGCGACGAACACCGCCGTCTTCCGCGCGATCTCGCGGTAGATGTGCGCGACCTTCCCGTCCGGATCGGCGACGACGGTCGGCCGCCCGGCGTCGGTCTGCTCCCGGATTCGGATGTCGAGCGGAAGCCCCCCCAGGAACGGCACGTCGTAGTCGGCGCACATCTTCTCGCCGCCGCCCTCGCCGAAGATCGCCTCGGCGTGGCCGCACTTCGAGCAGACGTGGATGCTCATGTTCTCGACGATGCCGACGATCGGCACGCCGACCTTCTCGAACATCTTGAGTCCCTTGCGCGCGTCGATCAGCGCGATGTCCTGCGGCGTCGTGACGATCACCGCGCCCGTCACCGGCACCTTCTGCGCGAGCGTGAGCTGGATGTCGCCGGTGCCCGGCGGCATGTCGACGACGAGATAGTCGAGGTCGCGCCAGTTGGTGTCCTTGAGCAGTTGCTCGAGCGCCTGCGTGACCATCGGGCCCCGCCAGACCATCGGCGTGTCGGGGTCGATCAGGAAGCCGATCGACATCGCCTGCAGCCCGAACGCCTCGAGCGGCTCGAGCGTCTTGCCGTCCTTCGACTCGGGCCGCCCGGCGATGCCGAGCATCATCGGCTGCGAAGGCCCGTAGATGTCGGCGTCGAGCACGCCGACCTGCGCCCCCTCGGCCGCGAGCGCGAGCGCGAGGTTCACGGCGGTGGTCGACTTGCCGACGCCGCCCTTGCCGCTCGCCACCGCGATGATGTTCTTGACGCCGGGGACGAGCTTCACGCCGCGCTGCACCGAGTGCGACGTGATCTTCTGCGACATGCTGACGCCGACGCGCCCCGCGCCGGGTATCGCCGCGACCGCGTCGGCGATCAGCTTCTTCAGGATCTCGTGCTGCGTCTTGGCGGGGTAGCCCAGCTGGACGTCGACGTCGACGTTCGCGCCGTCGATGCGGATCTTCTTGATCGCCTTGCCGCTGACGAAATCCTTGCCCGTGTTGGGATCGACAAGCTCGCGGAGGCGGGTCTGGACGTCGCCCTCGGTGATGGCCATGGCTTTGCTCGCGGGAAAAATGGTCAATTCTAGCGAAAATCGCGGCGGACGGTCATTCGGGCCGTGCGTCGCTTTGCTAGAATCCTCTTTTTCCCCTCTCCCCCGCAAGGTCTTCCCGATGTCCGCGCCGCACGCCGCGCCGTCCGGCCGCCGCCTGTTCGTCACGACGGCGCTGCCGTACGCGAACGGCCCGTTCCACATCGGCCACATCATGGAGTACATCCAGGCGGACATCTGGGTGCGCTTCCAGAGGATGCGCGGGCACGCCGTGCACTTCGTGTGCGCCGACGACACGCACGGCGCGCCGATCATGCTGAAGGCGGAAGCCGAAGCCGTGACCCCGCAGGCGCTCGTCGCGCGGATCGCCGCGACGCGCCCGCCGCAGCTCTCGGGATTTCACCTGAGCTTCGATCACTGGCACTCGACCGACTCGCCGGAGAACGTCGCGCTGTCGCAGGACATCTATCGCAAGCTCAAGGCGCGCGGGCTCGTCTACCGCAAGCCGGTCGAGCAGTTCTACGATCCGGTGAAGTCGATGTTCCTGCCGGATCGCTACATCAAGGGCACGTGCCCCAAGTGCGGGGCGAAGGACCAGTACGGCGACGCATGCGAGAACTGCAGCTCGACCTACGCGCCGACCGACCTGATCGATCCGTACTCCACGCTCTCCGGGGCACGGCCCGAGCTCCGCTCGTCGGAGCATCTCTTCTTCCGGCTGTCGGACCCGGAGATCGTCGCCTACCTGCGCCGCTGGACGCGCGAGCCCGCGCCGGGCCACACGCTGCAACCCGAGATCCTGAACAAGATCCACGAGTGGCTCGGCACGGAAGGCGGGCCGGACAGGCTGACCGACTGGGACATCTCGCGCGACGCGCCCTATTTCGGGATTCCCATCCCGGACGAACCCGGCAAGTACTTCTACGTGTGGCTCGACGCGCCGGTCGGCTACCTGGCGTCGCTCAAGAGCTATTTCGACTCGGGCAAGGCGAAGGCGAACGGCGAGCCGCGCGAGTTCGAGGCCTTCCTGTCGGCGCCGGACACCGAGCAGTATCACTTCATCGGCAAGGACATCGTCTACTTCCACACGCTGTTCTGGCCTTCGATGCTCGAGTTCGCGGGCGCGCCCTACAAGCCGCCGACCAACGTGTTCGTTCACGGCTTCCTGACCGCGCTCGGCGAGAAGATGTCGAAGTCGCGCGGCACGGGCATCAGCCCGGGCTACTACCTCGACCTCGGGCTCGACGCCGAGTGGCTGCGGTACTACCTCGCGGCGAAGCTCAACGACCGGGTCGAGGACATCGACTTCAATCCGGACGACTTCATCGCGCGGGTCAACAGCGACCTCGTGGGCAAGTACGTGAACATTGCGAGCCGGGCCGCGCGGTTCGTCGCCGCGCAAGGCAACGCGATCGCGCGCGGCCCGTCGTTCGAGGCGCGCCACGCGATCCGCCCGGAGGAAATCGGGCGCACCGTCGCCGGACATTACGAGTCCCGCGAGTTCGGCAAGGCGCTGCGCGAGATCATGGTGCTCGCCGACAAGTCGAACCAGTCCTTCGACAGCGCGAAGCCGTGGGAGCTCGCCAGGCACCCGGCCACCGCCCGCCGCGCGCTCGAGGTAGCATCCGAATCGCTCGAGGATTTTCGCGTGCTGACGGTGCTGCTGAAGCCGGTGCTGCCGGCCCTCGCGGCGAAGGCGGAGGCCTTCCTGCGAATCGAGCCGCAGGCGTGGGCCGACCTCGCGACGCCGCTTGCCGACGGCCACCGCATCGACGCCTACGCGCACCTCATGACCCGCATCGACCCGAAGCAGGTGGCGACGCTGCTCGAGGGGCCGAAGAGCGCAGCAGCGGCCCCTGCCCTTTCGCCCGCCGCCGCCGGCGGGCGAGGGGAAGCGGCTGGCGCCGCCGGCGCACCGCACATCACGATCGACGATTTCGGCAAGATCGACCTGCGCGTCGCGCGCATCGTGAACGCCGAAGCCGTCGACGGCGCCGACAAGCTCGTGAAGCTCACGCTCGACGTCGGCGAAGGCCGCCATCGCACCGTCTTCGCCGGCATCAAGTCGGCCTACAAGCCGGAGGACCTCGTCGGGCGTCTCACGCCGATGGTCGCGAACCTTGCGCCGCGCAAGATGAAGTTCGGAGTGTCCGAAGGCATGGTGCTGGCGGCGTCGGGCGACGGTCCCGGGCTCTTCCTCCTCGCCCCCGACGAGGGCGCGCAACCCGGAATGCGCATCAAATGAGTCACCGCGCGTCGCGGCGCTGACGGGTCGGTGCCGCTCGTGGAACTGCCGTCGCTCACGCTGGCGTTGACCGCCGTCGGCGCCTGGCTCGCGATCGGGGCGCTGGGCCTCCTCCGCCCCCGCGAGCTGACCTTCGTCGGTCACGTCCTCTTTCCGCTCGGCGCGCTGGTCGGCCTCGGACTCGCCGTCACCGCATTCTTCGCGATCGGCCTGCTGCCGCAATCGACCGTGCTGCCGCTCGGGCTGCCGGACCTGCCGTTCCACGTGCGCGTCGATTCGCTGTCGGCGTTCTTCCTCATGCTGCTCGGCGCCGCCGCGGCCGGCGTCTCGCTGTTCTCGGCCGGCTACTTCCGGTCCGGCGAAGGCACGGCCCCCGGGCTCATCTGCTTCGAGTACCACGTGTTCCTGGCCGCGATGGCGCTCGTGCTCGTCGCGGACGACGCGTACGTGTTCATGGTCGCGTGGGAGTCGATGGCGCTCGCGTCCTACTTCCTCGTCACGACCGACCACCGGATCCCGGAGATCCGCCGGGCGGGCTTCCTGTACCTCCTGATCGCACACGTCGGCGCGATCGCTATCCTGCTCTGCTTCGGCGTGCTGCAGGGCGGCAGCGGCGACTACACGTTCGGCGGCATGCGATCGATGGTGCTCCGCGGCGCGTGGCCGAGCATCGCGTTCTTCCTCGCCCTTGTGGGCTTCGGCGCCAAGGCGGGGCTGCTGCCGCTCCACGTGTGGCTGCCGGAGGCGCATCCGGCGGCGCCGTCGCCGGTCTCGGCGCTCATGAGCGGCGTGATGCTGAAGACCGCGATCTACGGCCTCCTGCGCGTCGCGTTCGACCTGCTCAACGGGCAGCTCTGGTGGTGGGGCGTGATCGCGCTCGCGCTGGGGCTCGCGACGGCGCTCTTCGGCGTGATCTTCGCCGCCGCGCAGACCGACATGAAGCGGCTGCTCGCGTATTCGTCGATCGAGAACATCGGCCTCGTCGTCGCCGGGATCGGTCTCGCGATCCTGTTCAAGGCGTACGGCAAGACGCTGCTCGCGGCGATCGCGCTCGCGGCCGCGCTCTACCACTGCCTCAATCACGCGTTCTTCAAGAGCCTCCTGTTCCTCGCGACCGGCTCGGTGCTGCACGCGACGAAGGAGCGGAGCCTGGGCAGGCTCGGCGGCCTCATCCACCGGATGCCGTGGGTCGCGTGGCTCGCGCTCGTCGGCACGCTCGCGATCGCCGGGCTGCCGCCGCTGAACGGCTTCGTCTCCGAATGGCTCCTCCTGCAGGCGTTCCTCTTCACGCCGAGCCTGCCGCAGTCGTTCGTCAACATGCTGGTGCCGCTCGCCGCCGCGGCGCTGGTCCTCGCCGTCGCGCTCGCCGCGTACGTGATGGTCAAGTTCTACGCGATCGTGTTCCTCGGGCGGCCGCGCGAAGCGAACCTCGCGTACGCGCATGACGCCGGCATTCCGGAGCGGATCGCCCTCGCCTGGCTTGCCGCGGGCTGCGTCGTCCTCGGCCTCGTCCCGACCTTCGTCATCGGGCTCGTCGACAAGGTCAATGCGATGCTCGTCGGCTCGACGGTGGGCCACGCGGCGGCGGACAACTGGCTCTTCCTCGCGCCGATCAACGCGGATCGCTCGAGCTACAGCCCGCTGATCGTGCTCCTCGTGATCGCCGGCGCCGTGCTGCTGACGATCGAGGTCGTCCATCGCCTCTATCACGGCCGGGTCCGGCACGCACCGCCCTGGGACTGCGGCTTCCCGCAGCAGACGCCGCGGATGCAGGACACGGCGGAAGGGTTCGGCCAGCCGATCCGTCAGGTGTTCGAGCCGTTCTTCCGGATCGAGCGGCACCTGCCGTCTCCGTTCGACGCGAAGCCGCGCTACCGGATGACCGCGAGCGACCACGCGTGGCACGCGCTGTACGTCCCGATCGCGCGGGCGGCCGAGTTCCTCGCGCGGCAGGTCGGCCGCATCCAGCAGGGCCGCATCTCCGTCTACCTGACGTTCAGCTTCGCGACGCTCCTCGCGCTTCTCTTCTTCGTAAGATGAGCGCCGCACCGCCGCCCGGAACGCCCGCGCGAGCAGGGCATAGCCAAGGCCCGAAGGGCTCGTCTGCGAGCGCTGGCGGCGGCCGACCTCGATGCCGTATGCCAAACCTCCGTCGCCCCGGAGGCCGCGCTCGCCCCCTCCGCCGGAAGGGGAAGGCGCTGCCCACGAAGTGGGCGAGTCTGGGGGAGACCTCGCGGTGACCGCCTCGGCATTGTTCTCGCAGTTGCTGCAGGTCGCGCTCGCGCTCCTGCTCGCGCCGCTCCTCGTCGGCTGGGTCAACCAGTGCCGCGCCTGGTTGCAGAACAAGAGCGCGCCGCCGCTCTTCCTGCCCTACCGGACGATCCGCAAGCTCTTCACCAAGGACGCCGTCGTCGCCGCCAACGCGTCGCCGGTCTTCCGCCTCGCGCCGTACATCGTGTTCGGCGCGATGTGCTGCGCGGCGGCGATCGTCCCGTCGCTCGCGACCGACCTGCCGTTCGCGCGGGCCGCCGACGCGATCGCGCTGGTCGGGCTGTTCGCTCTCGCGCGCGTCTTCATCGCGCTGGCCGCGATGGACATCGGCACCGCGTTCGGCTCGCTCGGCGCGCGTCGCGAGATGTTCGTCGGCTTCCTCGCCGAGCCGGCGCTCCTGATGGTGCTGTTCACGGCCTCGCTGATCTCGGGGTCGACCTCGCTGCCGACGATCGTCGAGACGCTCGCGCACCGCGAGTTCGCGATCTACCCCAGCCTCGCGTTCGCCGGCGTCGCGTTCACCATGGTCTCGCTCGCCGAGAACGCGCGCATTCC
>DASQBO010000427.1:0-17491 GCA_035635175.1 Casimicrobiaceae bacterium
GCCGTCGTGCAGGGGTTGGTGGGGTGCGCCACGACCGATTCCACCGCGCCGAATGGCAGGAGCCTCGGCTGGCAGGTTCCGCTGGGCAGGGGCACGGTCACCAGCTACGGCGAGTTCGACAGCCGCGGCACGCCCGCCGCCCTCGGCATTGCGTTCTCGGCCACCGCGCTCGAGGACCTGCCGACCGGATCGGACAATCATCACTGCGCCGACCGCACCAGGGACGGTGGCGCATCGAAGTGCCAACACTCGATCGAATTCGTCCTTCCGCTGCCGGATGCGGTCGCCCGGCGTGCGGACATCCCGTTCAAGTGGGTCCTCCTGAACTGGAACGCCGTGGGACACATCCCGCCTGGCGTCTACGACGTGCCGCATTTCGACGTCCACTTCGTCATGGCGCCGATCGCGGAGGTGTTCGCCATCGAGCCCGGGCCGTGCGGACCCGAGTTCGTCCGCTGCGACCAGTTTCAGCTCGGCAAGAAGCCGCTGCCTCCCAACTACGTCCACCCCGACTACCGCGACGTCGATGCGGTGGTCCCGGCGATGGGCAACCACCTGATCGACCTCTCCGGGCCCGAATTCAACAAGCAGCCGTTCACGCGCAGCTGGATCTACGGCGTGTACGACGGCAAGGTGATCTTCTACGAGGAGATGGTCACGCGCGCTCACATTCTGAGCAAGCCGAATGCGTGCGCCCCGATCAAGTCGCCGAAGGCGGTCGCGGTTTCCGGTTTCTATCCCACCGTCTCGTGCATCAGGAGCGGCCCCTCCGGCGAGCACACCGTGTCGATGGAGCAATTCGCATATCGCGAAGCCAGCGCACCCGATCCGATCGTCGGAATGAAGTAGCTCACCGGAATTGACGGCGCCGCCGCCGGAATTCCCCCGCCGGTCACCAGACATGAGTGCGGCTCGATCATGAGGAGAGGCGCGATGAAGCGGTACTCGTTGCTGGCGCTGATCGCTGCGAGCGTTGCCGGATGCGCGGGACTCGACATCACACCCCTCTCTCCGGACCAGGACAAGGCGGCCCACGCGGGCGGCACCGCGTTGAAGGGTTACGTGATCTACGCGCCTATGGTCGTCGTCGAGGTGACGAGAAAGACGGTCTGCAGCAAGCCGAAGCCGGACGGCCAGTGTGAAGGCACCCTCGAGGTGACGTGCACGGCGGGCACGCCATTCACGATGCCCGACCCGACCAGGCCGTTTCTCGTCAATGCGCAATCGGGTTTCGGCAAGGCGGGCGTCGAGGTCACGATCACCAACGGTTGGCAGCTCGGCAGCCTCAAGGACAACTCCGACAACACGGCGATTCTCGGGCTCATCGAGAAACTGCTGCCGCTGAGAGCAGTGCCTGCGCTCGCCGCTCCTTCGCCCGACACGTGCAAGGCCGGCCTCTATCGCGCGACCTACGACGGTCAGAACGTCAAGCTCACCGATGTGCTGCTCTACTGATTGGCCGACCGCTCGCCGCAAGCGGCGCGGCGCTGGCCGAGTGTTTCCGTCTACGACAACCGCCGGCACCCGTGGGTCCGGTTGCCGCCGGGCACGGTTGCGTTCGACAGGGATCCGCCCTGACGAGGGCGGCCCCAGATGATCCGAGAGATCGCCCAACCACACACGGAGCAACGCATGGTTCGCAACCTCGCTTTGGCGACGGTGACTGCCCTGGCCCTCGGCGCCGCGACGATCGTCTCTGCCCAGACCTCCACCGACGTCGTCGGCACGTGGGCGCTCGTCTCGTCGGTCACCGAGAAGGACGGCAAGCGAACCGATCAGTTCGGAACCGGCGCCAGGGGCACGCTGATGCTCGACGCGCGCGGGCGCTTCATGCTGACGATCATCGGCCCGGACCTCCCGAAGTTCGCTTCCGGCAACCGTGCCGACGGCACGGCGGAGGAAACCCGGGCGGTCGTCGCCCGGAGCATCGCGATGATCGGCACGTACGCCGTGAGCCCGGCGGACAAGACCCTCACGTTCAAGGTGGAAAGCGCGACGTTCCCGAACTGGAACGGCACCGAGCAGAAGCGTCTCCTCGCCTCCGGCAGCCGCGACGAACTCAAGTACGTCACGCCTAGCGCCTCGAGCGGCGGGGTCGGGACGGTGACGTGGAAGCGCGTAGACTGAACCGCCGGTCCGGATCCGCCAGAATTTCTCGGGCGGCACCCGGAGCCCGAAGAAGGATCGTCATGCCGGAAAACGACCCCGTCCCCGCGCTCGTCCTCGACCTGCTCGAGTGGATCGGTCCCCGTCCGCGACCCTACCCGGAGGTCATCGAGGCGTGGCGCACGTCGTGCCCCCGCCTGCCGGTGTGGGAGGAGGCGAATGCGCGCGGCTTCCTCGTGCACCGTCGCGAGGCGTCGGGGACGACGATCGCAGTGTCGCCGGCGGGCATCGCGCACCTCGCGGCGCAGCGCCCGAGAGCGCGCTAGCGATACGCCCCATGTTGCAGTACGCGGTCAAGGTTGCGCTCACGGCCGTCGTCGTCGTCGCGGTTTCCGAGATCGGGAAGCGCAGCCCGCTGTGGGCTGCGCTGCTTGCGTCGCTGCCGCTGACCTCGCTCCTCGCCTTCGTCTGGCTGTACCTCGACACCGGCGAACCGGAGCGCGTCGCCGCGCTCGCAAGCAGCATTCTGTGGCTCGTGCTGCCGTCGCTGGTCCTGTTTGTCGCGCTGCCGCTGCTGCTTCGTGCCGGCTGGAACTTCTGGGCAAGCCTTGCGCTCTCGTGCGCCGTCACGGCAACCGCCTACGCGGCGCTCGCGTGGCTGCTCGCGCGGGCGGGCATCGAAGCCTAGCCGAAGCGGCGCACCGGTCGTGGCCGAAACGGGACCCGCGTGACGTCCGCAACCCGCGGCCGCGAGATTTCGCTGTTCGATCCGTCACGCCACGAGCCGCTCCGGGCGACGCCGTGGGACGAAGACCGGGTCCGTGCGACCGTCGCGCGGATCGTCGAGGACTGCGAGCGACGCTTCACCCCCGAGCGCTTCTGGCCCCCGCACCCGCGCGACTCCACGGGAGAGCTCGCGCCCGACGCCTTCGGAACCTCCCTCTACGACGGCGCCTGCGGAGTGATCTGGGCCCTCCATTACCTCGAGGCTCGCGGTGCGGTGCGACTTTCGCGAGACTATCGCGACCACCTCGACCTGCTCCTCGCCCGCAATCGGGCGGAGCTCGGTGACGCCGAGCGGAGGGCGTCCTTGCTCAACGGCGAAGTCCCGATCCGCCTGCTCCAGCACGGCCGCGGGCCGTCGCGCGCGCTGGAAGACGCGCTCGACGCCTTGATCGCCGGCAATGTCGAGCACCCGGCACGCGAGCTCATGTATGGATCGCCCGGAACGATGCTCGCGGCGTCGTTCCTCCACGAGCGCACGCGCGACCCCCGATGGGCCGCGCTGTACCGCCGCACGGCGTCCAGGCTACGGTCGCAACTCGAGTGGTCCGACCAGTGCGCGTGCCACTACTGGACCCAAGTGATGGGCGGCTGGACGACGACCTACCTCGGCGCGGTCCACGGCTTCGTCGCCACGGCGCTGCCGCTCATCCGCGGCCGGCATCTTCTCGACGCGCCGGCGTGGTCCGACTGGGAGCGCATCATCGCCGGCACGGTCGCGCGGACGGCGCTCGTGGCGAACGACCGGGCCAACTGGCCGGCGCTCCTGTTCCTCGAGAAGGGCTGGCAGGACAAGAGGCTCATGCAGCTCTGCCACGGCGCGCCCGGGTTCGTCGTGTGCCTGGCCGGGTTTCCCGGACCCGCGCTCGACGCGCTGCTGCTCGCGGCAGGCGAGGCGATCTGGGCGGCGGGCCCGCTCGTCAAGGGGGCGAACCTCTGCCACGGCACGGGGGGCAACGGCTACGCGTTCCTCAAGCTGTGGACGCGCACGCGCGACTCCGTCTGGCTCGACCGTGCGCGAGCGTTCGCGATGCACGCGATCGAGCAGATGCAGGACGACGCGGCACGCTTCGGCCATCTGCACCCTTCGCTCTGGACCGGCGACGCGGGCTTCGCGATCTACCTCTGGGACTGCGTGCAGGCCACGAGCCGGTTCCCGACGCTCGACGTCTTCTACGCGGATGTGGCCTGATGCACGCGCCGGGCAAGATCATCCTCGTCCACGGCGCGTCGAGCTCGGGGAAGACGACGCTGTGCCGGACGCTGCAGGCGCGGCTCGACGAGCCGTTCTGGCACTACTCGATCGATCACTTCCGCGGCACCGGCGTGTTGCCGATGGAGCGCATCGATCGCGGCGACTTCGACTGGTGCGAGATGCGCGAGGCGTTCTTCGAAGGCTTCCATCGGTGCCTGCCGGCGCTCGCCGCGGCCGGCAACAACCTGCTCGTCGAGCACATCGTCGAGACGCGCGCGTGGATGTCGCGGCTCGTCTCGCTGCTCGCGGGGTGCGACGTGTTCTTCGTCGGGCTGCGCTGCCCGCTGGCCGAGCTCGAGGCGCGCGAGCGGCAACGCGGCGATCGCCGGCCGGGCGAAGCCCGCCAGGACCACGCGGTGGTCCACACGTTCGCGACCTACGACGTCGAAGTCGATTCGACGCGCGGCCTCGACGACAACGTCGACCACGTGCTCGCCGCGTGGCGGGCCCGGACGCGGCCGAGCGCCTTCGAGCGCATGCGGGCGACGAACGGCGACGACGGCGGGTGACGGCCCCCGCCGTCCGGCCGGGGCGAGGGCACCGGCGGGCGGAGCTGCCGCGACCTTCCTCGCGCATCGGGGCCGCGCCGCGACCGGCTCGCGCCGGCCTCGCCAAGTGTTTATCATCGTGGGCCCATTTGGGTCCCGACCTACTCGTGGAGGAGCGACATGGACGAAGGACGAACCTACAGCGGTTCCTGCTTCTGCGGCGCGGTCCAGTTCACCGTCACCGGCGAGCCGGCCGCGATGGGGTATTGCCACTGCGAGTCGTGCCGTCACTGGTCCGCAGGGCCGGTCAACGCCTTCACGCTGTGGAAGCCCGACGCCGTCAAGGTGACGCAGGGCGCATCCAACATCGGCACGTACAACAAGTCGCCGCAGAGCTACCGCAAGTGGTGCAAGACCTGCGGCGGCCACCTCTTCACCGAGCATCCGGCGTGGGGCCTGACCGACGTCTACGCGGCCGTCGTCCCGACGCTGCCGTTCAAGGCGGGCGTGCACGTCCACTATCAGGAGTCGGTGCTCCCCATCCGCGACGGCGTGACGAAGCTCAGGGACCTGCCCAAGGACATGGGGGGATCGGGCACCAGCGTGCCCGAGTGACCCCGCGGTTTCGCAGCATCGTGTTCGGCCGCTGCCCGCGGCGCTCGTGCGAAAGCTCGTGCGAGCGAGGAACGTCGACCGGCCGCGCGCGCAAGCCGCGTCGTCGCCATTGAAGGAGACTCCGATGTCCGCTGCCAGGAGCGTTGCCGAGCTCGTCGTCGATTTCCTGCTCGGGCACGGCGTCGATCGCGTGTTCGGCCTTCAGGGAGGCCACATCCAGCCGATCTGGGACGTTCTCGCGCAGCGCGGCATTCGCATCGTCGACGTCCGCGACGAGGGCGCGGCCGTGCACATGGCGCACGCGCACGCGGTGCTCTCCGGCGGCTTCGGCGTCGCGATCGTGACCGCGGGGCCGGGCGTCACCAACTGCGTGACCGCGATGGCCAACGCTCAGCTCGAGCGGGCGCCGGTGTTGCTGATCGGCGGCTGCGCCCCGGTCGCGCAGGACGACCTCGGGCCGCTGCAGGGTATCGCGCACGTCGACATCCTGCGGCCCGTGACGCGCCACGCACGCACGCTGCGCGTGGCCGACAACGTGCTGCGCGACCTCGACAAGGCGCTCGCCGCCGCGCAGGGCGACGGGACGGTGCCGGGCCCGGCGTACGTCGAGATTCCGACCGACGTGCTGCGCGAGACGGTGCCGCCCGCGATCGTGCTCGACGAATACCTCGGGGCGCGCCCACGGCGGCGGCTGCCGCCCGATCCCGCGGAGATCGGCCGCGCCGCGCGGATGATCGACGAGTCGACGCGGCCGCTCGTGATGACCGGCCGCGGTGCGGGGGGCGCGAGCCGCGAGCTCGTGGCGCTCCTCGACGCGACCGGCGCCGTCTACCTCGACACGCAGGAGAGCCGCGGCCTCGTTCCCGCCGGGCATCCGGCGATGGTCGGCGCGATGCGCGGGCGCGCGATGCAGGAGGCCGACCTCGTGCTCGTCGTCGGACGCAAGCTCGACTACCAGATGGCGTACGGCTCGCCCGCGGTGTTCGGCAGGGCGCGCATCCTCCGGATCGCCGACAACTGGGAGGAGCTCCGCGAGAACCGCCGCGGCGAGGTCGAGCTCATGGCCGATCCCGCGCTCGCGCTCGCGGCGCTCGCACAGGCAGCGACGCGCAAGCCGCCGCGCCTCGACGCGCAGTGGACGTCCTCGCTGCGCGCCGAGCACGAGCGCCGCTCGGCGAAGTACGCCGAGTCGCTCGCGAGCATCGCCCCCGGCAAGGACAGGCACATGCACCCGAACCGGATCTTCGCGGCGCTCGCGAAGGCGCTCCGGCCGGACGCGATCACGATCGCGGACGGCGGCGACATCCTGAGCTTCGCGCGGATGGGGCTGCCGCCGCGGACGTACCTCGACTCCGGGACCTTCGGCTGCCTCGGCGTCGGCATACCGTACGGCGTCGCCGCGGCGCTCCTCCACCCCGACCGGCAGGTCGTCGTCGTCAGCGGCGACGGCGCGTTCGGCATCAACGCAATGGAGATCGACTCGGCCAAGCGGCACGGCGCGAAGGCGGTCTTCATCGTCGCCAACAACGCCGCGTGGAACATCGAGCGGCTCGACCAGGAGATGAACTACGGCGGGCGCGTCGTCGGGACCACGCTGCAGTGGTCCGACTACGCCGCGATGGCGCGCGCCTTCGGACTGCACGGCGAGCGCGTCACGGACCCGGCGCGTCTCGACGGCGCGCTCGCCGACGCGTTCGCGAACGCGCCGGCGCTGCTCGACGTCGTCGTGACGCGCGACGCGCTTTCATCGGACGCCGGCAAGGGCCTGGGCTGGGTGCCGACCTACCAGGCGCTCACGGCCTGGGACGAGGCCGAACGCGCGCGGCGGAAGCGCTGACGAGCGGGATTCCGATGGGCGCGCTCCTGACCGTCGCCGAGATCGTCGCGGCACAGGCGCGCCTGCAGCCCTCCAAGATCGGCGCGCGCGACTCGCGCCGCGCGCTGACCTTCGCGCAGTGGCGCGAGCGCGCCAACCGGCTCGCGAACGCGCTCGCGGGGCTCGGGCTCGCCAAGGGCGACCGCGTCGCGATCCTCGCGCACAACGCCGTCGAGTGGATGGAGATCTACGTGGGTCTCGCGGCGGCGGGCTTCGTCGCGGTCCCGATCAACTTCCGTCTGGTCGCGCCGGAGATCGCCTACATCGCGCAGCACTGCGAGGCACGCGCGTTCATCGTCGAGGATTCGCTCGTGGAGCGCGTCGAGCCGATCCGCGGCGAGCTCGGCATCGTCGCCGGCGGCTTCATCGACTTCGGCGCCGAACGCGCCCCCGCAGGCTGGCAATCCTACGAGGCGCTGCTCGGACGCGCCTCCGCGGCGGTGCCGGACGCCCGCGTCGCGCCCGAGGACACGTGGGCGCTCATGTACACGTCCGGCACGACGGGACGGCCGAAGGGCGCGATCCGCAATCACGCGGGCAGCGCGCTGATCTCGCTCGTGACCGCGCTCGACATGGGGCTGAGCGGGCACGACACCGGCCTCTTCGTGATGCCGATGTGCCACGCGAACTCGCTCTACTTCTCGTTCACGTTCACCTACCTCGGCGCGACCTGCGTCATCGACGACCGCAAGAGCTTCGATCCGGAGCACCTGCTGCGCACGCTGTCCGAGCAGCGCGTCACGTTCACTTCGCTCGTGCCGACGCACTACATCATGATGCAGGGTGTCGCCGGGGCGGCGAAGGCGCGGCACGACGTCGGACGCGTGAGCAAGCTCATGATCTCGTCCGCGCCGGCGCGGCGCGAGACGAAGCTCGCGATCATGGAGCAGTTCCCGAACTCGCAGCTCTTCGAGCTCTACGGCTCGACCGAGGCGGGCTGGGTGACGCTCCTCCGCCCTCACGAGCAGCTGACGAAGCTCGGGTCGGTCGGCCGCGAGTGGACGGGCTCGGGGCCGGTGAAGATCATCGGCGCGGACGGCAACGAAGCGCCCGACGGCGAGGTCGGCGAGCTCTACTCGCGCACGCCGTACGTGTTCGACGGCTACTGGAGAAACCCGGAGAAGACGGCCGAGGCGTTCCGCGGCGCCTGGTGCACTGTCGGCGACCTGGCGCGCCGCGACGCCGACGGCTACTACCACCTCGTCGACCGCAAGAGCAACATGATCATCAGCGGGGGCGAGAACGTGTATCCGTCCGAAGTCGAGGCCTTGCTCGGCACGCATCCCGCCGTGCAGGACGTCGCGGTCATCGGCATCCCGCACGACAAGTGGGGCGAGGCGGTCCACGCCGTCGTCGTCTTGCACGCGGGCCGCGGCGCGACCGAGGCCGAGATCCTCGACTGGTGCCGGGAGCGGATCGCGGGCTACAAGCGCCCGCGCTCGATCACGTTCATCGCGGAATCCGAGATGCCGCGCACGGCGACCGGCAAGATCCTCCACCGGGCGCTGCGCGAGCGCGTCGCGGCGAACCTCCGGAGCTGATGCGATGTCGGCGCACAGCGCGACGATCTCGTGGCAGCGCGGCACGGAAGCGTTTCTCGACGGCAAGTACAGCCGCCGCCACGTCTGGCGCTTCGACGGCGGCGTCGAAGTGCCGGGATCGTCGTCGCCGCACGCGGTGCGGGTGCCGTATTCCGATCCGCGCGCGGTCGACCCCGAGGAAGCGTTCGTGGCGTCGATCGCGTCGTGCCACATGCTGTGGTTCCTGTCCATCGCCGCCGGGCGCGGCTTCCGCGTCGATCGCTACGTGGACGAAGCGGTCGGCACGATGGCGAAGAATGCGGCCGGCAAGGTCGCCATCACCCGCGTGGTACTGCACCCCGCCGTCGCCTTCTCCGGCGACCGCGTGCCCGACCGTGCGGAGACCGACTCGATGCACCACGAAGCGCACGCCGAGTGCTTCATCGCGAATTCGGTGACGACCGAGATCGTCTGCGAGCCCGCGGCGACGGATGCGGTGCGCGCATGAAGCGGTTCGGCATCGCGCTCCTGTTCGCCATCGCCGCCTACGTGGCCGTGGCGGCGGCGAGCTACTTCCTCGTGATGCAGCTGTCGTCGAACCGGCACGACCGCGAGCTCGAGGCGGCGATGACGAGCGTGTTCTTCTACGGCCCGATCGGCGCCGTCCTGGCGTTCATCGGCGGCTTCGTCGCGGCCGGACGTTCCGGGAAACCCCCGCGTGCCGACGGGTGAGGGCCCGGCGCCGATCGCGGTCGTCGCCTATTCCTCCGACTGGCCCGCCCGGTTCGCCGCTGAGCGCGACGCGCTCGCGCGCGTGTTTCCGCCGGACGCGTTCACGATCGAGCACATAGGCAGCACCGCCGTGACCGGCCTCGATGCCAAACCGGTCGTCGACATCCTGATCGGGGCGCCGTCGCTGCCGGAGATCGAGGCGCGGATCGGCGCGATGGTGGCCTTGGGCTACCAGTACGTGCCCGAGCACGAAGCGGTGCTGCCCGAGCGGCGGTTCTTCGCGAAGCCGGCCGTGCGACCGCGACAGTTCCACGTGCACGCGGTGCGGGCGGACAGCCCGTTCCGCGCGGAGCACCTGCGCTTCCGCGACGCGTTGCGCGCCGACCCTGCGCTCGCCGCCGAGTACGGCGCGCTCAAGCGCAGGCTCGCGGCCCGTTACGGCGCCGATCGCGAGGGCTACACCGACGCCAAGTCGACGTTCATCCGCTCCGTCGTGCATCCGCTACGCACCGTGACGACGTCCGCCCTTGCGCTCGAGCCGCAGGTCGCGGCGCACGCCGACGCAATGTTCGCCGTGCTCTCGGACCCCGCGATCTACGAGCACGAGAACGCGCCGCCGCCCTCCGTCGCATCGCTGCGCGAGCGCTATCGCAGGCTCGAGACGAGGCGGTCGCCCGACGGCAGCGAGCAGTGGCTCAACTGGGTCGTCCGGCTGCCGTCCGGCGAGCTTGCCGGGTACGTCCAGGCCACCGTGCACGCGGACGGCCGTGCGGCGGTGGCGTACGAGCTCGCGAGCCGGTTCTGGAACCGCGGCCTCGGGCGGGCCGCCGTCGAGGCGATGATCGGCGAGCTCGTCGCGCGCCACGGGGCGCGCACGCTGTCCGCTGTGCTGAAGCGCACGAACAGCCGCTCGCGCCGCCTGCTCGAGCGGCTGGGCTTCGCGGACGCCTCACCCGAGGCGCACGCACTGTGGCGGGTCGAACCCGACGAGATGCTGATGGAGCGCATCGCGCGATGCGCATGAGCGCCTTCCACGCGAAGCTCGCCCCCACGGCGATCTCCGTTCCTCGCCGTCCGGCCCTTTGCGGCGTAGACTCGCCGCGGTGACCGAGCGGCTCGTCTTCGACGTCTTCGGTGCCCGCATGGAAGTCGAGCGCGCGGCGGACGGATGGCGACTGTGGCGCCGCGGCGCCGACGGCAAGCGCTCGCCGGTCGAGGTCTCCATTCCGGCGTTCGTCGCCGAGGACGGTCTCCTGCAGTACCTGGACGACGTCTTTCACGAGGTCGCGACGCCGGAGCATCCGTCCGTGCGACGCGTCACCCGAAACGATTGACGGCGCGCCGCGCCTGCGCGAGCATCTGCCGCTCTCATTGGGAGCGATCCGCATGCGTACGGTGGCAGCGGTGGTCGGCGGAATCGTCGCGTGGGTCGTCGCCGCGACGCTCGGCAACTTCGCGCTGCGCGCGCTTCTGCCGGGCTACGCCGGCGTCGAGCAGGCGATGACGTTCACCTTCGACATGCAAGCGGGAAGGCTCGTCGCCGGCTGGATCGCGCGCGAGGCCGGCGGACGGGCAGCGTGGCTGCTCGCCGCCATCCTCGTTCTCGCGTTTCTTCCGGTGCACTACGGACTCTGGGCGCGATTCCCGCTCTGGTATCACCTGGTCTTCTTCGCCTCGCTCGTCGTCGCGACGCCAGCCGGCGCGTGGCTCGTGCCGCGGGGCGACGCGCGATGATCACCGGCCGCTGCCAGTGCGGACGCATCGCGTGGCGGCTCGACGCCGCGCTCGCGCTCATCAACCGCTGCCACTGCTCGATCTGCCGCCGCATCCATGGCGCGGCCTTCGGGACGTTCGCGCACGGCCCGGCGCGCGCGTTTCGCTGGACGTCGGGCAAGGCAACGATCGCCCGCTACGAATCGTCGCCCGGCGTGTTTCGCGCCTTCTGTCGCGTCTGCGGCTCGCAGGTTCCGGTGATCGAGAAGGACGAGGTCTGCATCCCCGCAGGCGGCATCGACGGCGATCCCGGCACGCGGCCCGCGCTCCACATCTTCACGGGCTCGAAGGCGCCATGGCACGAGATCACGGACGCGCTGCCGCAGTTCGAGGAATTCCCGCCCGACGACTGGATCCGGCCCGGACAGGAGGAAGCGTCATGACGATCACGCGCATCGGCATCGTGCCCGGCGACGGCGGCCTGCCGGTCATCAGCAAGGCGGTGGTCCGCGGCGACACCGTCTACCTCTGCGGCGTGACGCCCGACCCGGTCGGTGACGTCGCCGCGCAGACGCGACAGGTCCTCGAGCGCATCGACCGCCTGCTCGCCGCAGCCGGCACGGACAAGTCGAAGCTCCTGACCGCGCAGGTCTGGCTCGCCGACATGAGCCTGTTCGAGGCGCACAACGCCGCGTGGAACGCGTGGATCGACCGCGCGAATCCGCCGGCGCGCGCGTGCGTGGGAGCGCCGCTCTACCGGCCCGGGATGCTGGTCGAGATCATGGCGACCGCGGCGAGGTGAGCATGTCGATGGAGCCGCGGTTCGCGGGCGACGGCGCCTGACCGATGCGTCGAATCGTCGTCGTGTTCGTCGCCTTCGTGCTCGCGCACGTGGTCTTCGCTTTTGCGATGCGCGGCGCGTTCGGCGCTGCGGGCGCGCTGACCGTCGGTGCCGTCGGCGTGGGCGCGCTGGTCGTGCTCGGGATTCCGGCGTTCGTCGCGTTCCGCCGGCGCGGCTGGCTCGCGTGGTGGCAATTCGCCGTCGGCGGCGCCGCGCTGGGCCTCGCGTGCGTCGTGCCGCTCGCCGCGGCCGGCGCGGTCTTCGCCGCGGCGCTCGCACCGGCGTTCGCCGCGCTCGGAATGCTGCACGCAGTGGCATTCTGGATCCTCGCCGTCTGGCGCAACAAGGCCCTCGCGCCGACCCGGCCTTGAGCGTCCCTTTTCGGCGCCCGCCGGCAGGAGTACGCTATTCGCCCGGCATCCAAGCTGCCGGCGCTGGAGGAGGCACGTGGAGCCCTTCGCCGTCCTCGTCGTCCTGCCGATCGCCATCGGCGTCGTCGCGGAGCTCCTGTTCCGCGACACGGCGCACGCGTCGCTCGCTGCCGCGGTCGCGACGACGCTGTTCCTGTTCGTCTTCCTCCGGCTCCTGGCGCCCGCGGGGCTCTACAACTGGCTCGCCGTGCTGCTCGTCTCGCCGCTGTCGATTGCCGCGGCCCTCGCGGCCGTGCTGATCCTCTACGGGCACAAGCAGGCGCGCCACCGGAGACGCCGTCACGACGCCTGAGGCTCGCCCCCCGGCCGAACGATCGCGCACCCGCGCTATCCGGTAAGCACACGATGACGCTCGCGGAATTCATGGCGCGCTACCAGCGCGCGTGGGAGACCAGCGACGAGCACGCGCTCGCCTCGCTCTTCGCGCCGGACGGCGTCTACCACAACACGCCGTTCGCCGAGCAGCGCGGCCACGCGGCGATCGCCGCGTACTGGCAGCGGACGAAGCTGCAGCGCGACATCCGCGTTCGCTGCGAGAGCCTTGCGGAGCGGGCGCGCGGCGGCATCTTCCACTGGCACGTCACCTACCAGGTCGCCTCCGAGGAGCTGTTCCGGACGTGGGCCGCGTCGGCCGGCACCAACCTGATCGCCCGCAAGCCGGGTGACCCGCTGCCGCGGCTCGCGCTCGACGGCGTCGCCGTCGTCGAGTGGAACGACGCGGGCCTCTGCGAGCATCTTCGGCTATGGTGGCACAGCGTCGTCGCGGATTGACATGACGGCCGCGAGCGGCAAGGCCCCCGATCACGCGCGGCTCGACCGCGTCGTCGCCGAGGCGCGGCGCGCGCGCGAGGCGCGCGAGCAGGGCTACCGCGAGCGGGCGCTCAAGATCTACCCGTGGATCTGCGGACGCTGCCGCCGCGAGTTCGATCACACGACGGTGAGCCAGCTCACGGTCCACCACCGCGACCACAACCACGACAACAACCCGCCCGACGGCAGCAACTGGGAGCTCCTCTGCCTCTACTGCCACGACAACGAGCACCAGCGCCAGGCGGAGCGTGCGCAGGGGATCGACTCGAGTTCGAGCGCTGACGCGCCGGCGCCGGCAACGCACAAGCCCTTCGCGGGCCTCGACGAACTGCTCAAGCGCGGGCGATGAGCGCCGCCGGGCCGCCCCGATCGCCCGCGCGAGCTGGGCGAAGCCAAGGCCCGAAGGGCGCGTCAGCGAGCGCGGGCGGCGGCCGACCCAAGGATCGAGGCGATCATGCACGGCCGTGCGGAGGCCGCGCGAATGGCTCCCCCTCCGGGGGCAGCGCAGCGGCGCTGGCCGCAAGCGTGGGAGCACACCATTGAGCGCGCGTGCGCTCGCCGACTCGCTCGTCCTGCTGCACGCGCTCTTCGTCGTGTTCGCCGTCGCCGGCGGCGCCCTCGCCCTCTGGCGGCCGTGGGTCGCGCTCGTGCACCTGCCCGCGGCGGCGTGGGCGGCGTGGGTCGAGCTGTCGGCGTCGATCTGCCCGCTGACGCCGCTCGAGAACCGGTGGCGGCGCGCGGCCGGCGAGGCGGGTTACGAGGGCGGTTTCGTCGAGCATTACGTCGTCCCGGCGCTCTACCCGGACGGGCTCACGCCGCGGATGCAGCTCGCGCTCGGCATCGCGGTGATCGCGATCAACGCGCTCTTCTACACGCTCGCGTGGCGGCGCGCGCGCCGGCGCGCTCCGGGGTGACAGGGGGCCACGCTTTCCGCGCCCGCACGAATTGCGCGACAATGGCGGTTGGCCGCGGGGGACGTGGCCGGCGCGGACCGCGTGCCGGCGCACCGGACGGCCGCGGCGCGATCCGCGCCAGGAGGAGGCTGCTCATGACGCTCTGCCCCATCGCCGTCGCCGTCGGCTGCAAGAAGTGCCCGGCGTTCTCCGTCTGTCCGCTCAAAGGCGTGATCGGCGATTACACCAAGGAAGACGAGGGCAAGCGCGGGGCGCCGGCAAAGTCCAAGTCCGGAGCGAAGACCCCGAAGCGATAGCGGCGCGCGTCCGCTTGCGCCCCTACCAAACCGAGGAGGCCGGGGTGACCCCCCGGAGAACGCCGCGATGACTCACGCCGCCATTACCGGCTGGGGGAAGTGCATGCCCCCGTCGGTGCTCACGAACGCCGATCTCGCGACGTTCCTCGACACGGACGACGCGTGGATCACGACGCGCACCGGCATCCACGAGCGCCGCGTCTCGCACGTCTCGGGCATCGACATGGCGCACGTCGCATGCGCGCGCGCTCTCGCGTGCGCGGGGCTCGCGGCGACGGACGTCGATCTCGTGCTCTACGGCAGCTGCTCGAACGACGAGGCGGTGCCGAACTCCGCGTCGGGCCTGAGCTACAAGCTCGGCGCGACGAACGCGGCGGCGATGGACGTCAACACCGCGTGCACGAGCTTCCTCTACGCGCTGTCGACGGCGACCGCGATGATCCGCACCGGCGTCGTCCGGAACGCCGTCGTCGTCGGCGTCGAGCTCATCTCGCCGTTCATGGACTGGGCCAACCGGGGCGTCGCCGTGCTGTTCGGCGACGGCGCCGCGGCGGTGGTGCTGCAGGCGACCGAGCGCGAGGAAGGCGTGCTCGCCGAGAAGCTCGGCTGCTACTCCGACGCGCGGGGAATCCTGCGGGTGCGCGGGATGGGCACGACGTACGCAAACCGCGGCGTCTCGCTCGGCGACACGATCTGGGACTTCGACGGCCAGGAGATCTTCAAGCGCGCGGTGCACGGGATGGTGACGGCGTCGCACGACGTGCTCGCGAAGTCGGGGCACCGCGCGGAGGAGATCGACGTCGTCGTCCCGCACCAGGCGAACCTCCGGATCATCGAGTTCGTCGCGAAGCGCGTCGGCGCGCCGATGGAACGCGTGTTCCTGACCGTGCAGCGCTACGGCAACATGTCGGCAGCGACGGTGCCGGTCGCGCTCGTCGAGGCGCTCGAGGAAGGCCGCGTGAAGCCGGGCGCGCTGATCCTGACCCCCGCGTTCGGCGGCGGTCTCACGTGGTGCTCGCACCTGATCCGCTGGGGCGAGCGAACGACGCCGATCGGCGCGACCGACCTCGACCTGCCCCCGCCGAGGCAGACCGCGCTCGAGCGCATCCGCGAACTCATGGCGCTGAAGCAGCCGCACGGACGCTCGGACGCCGGGCTCACGAGCGCGCAGCTCGCCGAGGCGGCGCCTGTCGCCCCGCCGGCGAAAGGGGTGCCGCTGCAAGCGCTGTAACCCCAGCCCTCGCGACGCGGGATCGGCGACTCAGGTCCGATGCCCGCCGAGAGCGGAGCGACCGCTGCGCCCCCTTCGATCTCGGGACGCCGGCGCGGGAGCATGACGTCGCGCGCCGCCGGTCGAGCTCTCGCGTCGGGAGACTCGCTTCTTCCCGTGCTCTCGTGCCTTGGCTCGTGCGGCGAGCGCCAGTTGGCGCACCTTGCGAATGTCCGAATCGGAAAACGGCCCGTTGACGCCGGAAATGGCCGCGAGCCTCATCCCATGCTTCCGGCCGAGCCGATAGATCTCCCGCACCTTTTCCCACTCGATGTTGCGGCCGACAGTGAAATTCTCGAACCGCCCCTCCAGCGCCAGCACGATGGTTTCGGCCAGGCAGGCGTAGGCGACGTTCCTGGGCAAGCCGATGTTCTTCATCGAGACGTTGCCGGGTAGGAGAATCTCGCCGGATTCGATCACCAGCACGTCGGGACGCTTGGCCACTTCGTCGGGGGGCAGATCGAGGGGCCGCGCCACGTCCGTGACGACGCATCCCGGCTTGATCTTCATGATGTCGAGAACCTTCTTGCCCGCCCCGGACGTCGCGGTCACGATCATGTCCATGTCGGCGATGTCCTTGTCGGCACGCGAAGACAGGAACAGCCTCGCTTCGGGAGCCTCCTTGAGGATCGAGCTCTTGAGCGAGAGCAGCTTTGCCGTTTCCGGGGATACGAGGTAGAGCTCCTCGGCGACCATCGCCAGCAGACGGGCGCAGACCGAGCCGATCGCACCGGTGGCTCCCACGACCATCGCCTTGAACTGGACCTTCTCTCCGCGCCTGGGCGCGGGAACCAGGCCGAGCCGAAGCATCGCGTCGTGTGCGGCCCAAAGCGCACCGGACGCGCTGTAGCTGTTGCCGGTCGTGATCGGCAGCGGGGCCCGCTTGGCCACGGTGAGACCCGCATCGCCGACGACCTTCGTGAACGCGCCGAGGCCCATAATCTGCGCTCCGAGGCCCTTGGCGATCCCGGCCGCATCCAGCAGCCGGCGATAGGTGAACTCCGGGTCGCGCATCATGATTTCCCTGGGCGTGCCGCCGACCGAGATCAGCCAGCCTTCGGCTTCCACGCCGGTCGGCGACTTGATGCCCGTCACCTTCGAGTAGACGAAGGGAGGCGCGTAGGCCATCGCCTTCTCCAGCGTGTCCATGAAGACGGGCGGCGAGACGCGGGACAAGAGCTCGATCGACTTGACGTTCTTGAAGTACTCCTGCGACAGCGGGTGGATGACGAACGCAAAGCGATTGATGCGCTTGAAGCCGCCGGGGTAGATGAGGCGCGGCTCGAGCTGGAGATTGTTGATGATCTCCAGGTAGTCGTCCTCGAGCAGGTCGTCCGGCTCCTTTTCCGTGGCGGCGATGATCATGGCATCCAGCAGGCTGGGGCTCAGCACGTGGTCGAACACCAGGGGCGCCCCGTCGATCACCATGGCCACGCCCTTCTTCCTGAACTCCGCGATGCGCCTGTCGTTGACGGTCGACGTGATGATCGTCTTGCGGCGCAGCTCGTCGGCGCCGAAGTCGTCCAGTTCGTGGACCGGCGCCACGATGACCGTCGCGTCCTGCATGGCCCTGCGCAGCAGGAACTTCGTCCATTCCTTGACGGGGGGAGATGACGTCAGCACCGTCGGCGTCCACTCCGACACGTAGTGCGCGCCGCTGGCGTAGAGCTCCAGCGCACCGAGCGACGTCACGACCTTCGGCACGCCGAATTGAACGAGGGGATCGGCGAACTCGAGGTTCTCGGTGTACTCCGACATGGCCAACGCGAGCTTGTAGTTGGTCATCCCCGAGAAGAACAGGACCTTGGCGTTGTTGAAGTAGTTGCCCAGCTTGGTCTGGA
>DASQBO010000428.1:0-1745 GCA_035635175.1 Casimicrobiaceae bacterium
CGACGCCCGACGCGTTCCGGCGCAACGCGAAGCTCGTGTGGGACTGGTATGCGTGGCGGCGCGAGCTCGTCGCGCAGGCGAAGCCTAACGCGGGGCATCGCGCGCTCGTCGCGGCGGAGTCCGCGGTGCCCGAGTTCCTCGTGATCACGCAGAACGTGGATGGGCTCCACCGCGCGGCGGGAAGCCGTCGCGTGGTCGAGCTCCATGGCAACCTGCAGCGCGTGAAGTGCTCGCGCGAGGGCACGATCGTCGAGAAGTGGGACGACTCGAGCCCGCGCGAGGCGCCGCGCTGCGCGAACTGCGGTGCGTTCCTGCGGCCCGACGTCGTCTGGTTCGAGGAGACGCTGCCGGAGGACGCGCTCGCGCAGGCCGAGCGCGCAGCGCGCGATTGCGACGTGCTGCTCGTCGTCGGCACCGCGGCCGAGGTCTATCCTGCCGCGATGCTCCCGGCGTACGCACGGCATCACGGCGCCGCGATCGTCGAGATCAACCCGAGCCCGACACGGCTCTCCGATCGCGCCGACTTCGTGCTGCGCGGTCCGGCGGGCGTGGTCCTGCCCGCGCTCGTGAGCGCGGTGTGGGGCGAGGCGCCGGCCCCGTAGCGCTCGTACGCCGCCTTCGCCGGCGACTCTCCCAGCCTTTCCAAGCCTTCGTCGCGCAGCCCCGTGAGGATCGCCTCGCCGTCGGGCGCGACGCGGAGCTCGCCGTAGCGCGCGTGGGCGTAGTCGCCGGCATGCCCCTCCTCGAAGAACCAGGCGTTGGTCGCGAGCCTGGGGATGCCGTGGCGAACCCGATACCGCATCCGCACCTCGCCCGATCCCAAGGGAGCGCCGTCGTCGAGCCGCCGGAACACGGCGACCCCGCGCGCGTCCTGCGCGAGGACGAGGTGCCCGTCCAGCGCCGTCGATCGGGAGGCGCCCACCGGAAGGCCGTCGCGCGCCGCCTTGAATTGCAGCGCCATGTAGTCGCCCTGCAGCAGCGACCGCGGGTCGACCGGGGCGAGTTCGAGCAGCACGACGCGACCGTCCTCGATCAGCCGCTCGCGCGAGAGGATGGTTGCGTTGACGAAGACGAGCAGCGCCACGCCCGCCAGCACGACGACGATCTTACGCACGGCCTGCCTCCTGCGTGCGTGCGCCGATCCAGGCGCGGAATGCGTAGCGGCACACGATCAGCACCGCGCCGGCCGCGAGCAGCGACGCTGCCTTCGCGAGCAGCGAGGCCTCGAGCGAGTAGTAGTAGTGGGACAGCGCGGCCGCCGTCGCGAGGAGTCCGAGTCCCGTCATCGCGGCGCGCCCGGCCGCGAAGGCACTGACGGTGACGACGACGGCGGCAGGCACGCCGGGCACGGGCCACGCCGCGACGCCGAGCGCCAGCGCGCCGCCCACCGCCGCCAGGCCCGCACGGCTGGAAAGGGCGACGCCGTTCCTCGCGACGACCGAGGCCGCCGTCCCGGCCAGCACCGCGGCGACGAGGAGCGCCCCGAAGGCCGTCCACGCCGGAACGCGCGTCGGCGCGGCTTGTCCGCCCAGCCACGACGCGTCCAGCGCCGACGACGCCGGGACCATCGCGAGCAACGCAAGGACTACGCCTGCGCTCGCCGCCCCGATCAGGCTCGCCTGCGCCGCGTGCCGCGTCTCGGCGAGCTGGAGGGCCACGAACCCGCCCGCGGCAAGGCCCGGAAACAGCGCCGCCGCCCGCGCCTCGTGCAACGCGAGGAAGACGGCGAGCGCCGCGGCGAACGC
>DASQBO010000429.1:0-10837 GCA_035635175.1 Casimicrobiaceae bacterium
GATCAACACCGAGAAGCTCGAGCGCCTCTCGGCCGTCGAGCGGATCGCGCTGCCCGGACACGCCCAGCCGGTTCCGACGATCGACTGCGGCGCGGGCGTCGTCACGCGCCGCGTGATGGACGCGGCCGAGGCCGCGGGCCTCGTGTTCGCGGTCGATCCGACCTCCGCCGACGCGTCGTGCATCGGCGGCAACGTCGCGATGAACGCGGGCGGGAAGAAGGCGGTGCTGTGGGGCACGGCGCTCGACAACCTGCTCTCGTGGCGGATGGTGACGCCCGACGCGCGCTGGCTCGAGGTGACGCGCCTCGACCCCAACCTCGGCAAGATCCACGACGCGGCGGTCGCGACGTTCGAGCTCGCGTGGCTCGCGGCGGACGGCACGACGGTCGAGCGGAAGGAGACGCTCGCGCTCCCCGGAGCGATGTTCCGCAAGCCGGGCCTCGGCAAGGACGTCACCGACAAGTTCCTGGGCGGCCTGCCGGGCGTGCAGAAGGAAGGCTGCGACGGCTTGATCACGAGCGCGCGCTTCGTGCTGCACCGGATGCCGCCCGCGATCCGGACCGTCTGCCTCGAGTTCTTCGGCGCCGTGCACGAGGCGACGCCGGCGATCGTCGAGATCAAGCGCTCGCTCGACGCGCGCCCCGACGGCGCAAGGCTCGCGGGCCTCGAGCACCTGGACGAGCGCTACGTGAAGGCGGTCGGCTACGCGACGAAGGCCAAGCGCCACGGCCGGCCGAAGATGGTGCTGCTCGCGGACATCGTCGGCGAGGCGGACGACGCCGTCGCGCGCGCCGCCTCCGAGGTCGTGCGTCTCGCGAACGCCCGCGGGGCCGAAGGCTTCGTCGCCGTCTCGGCCGATGCGCGGAAGCGGTTCTGGCTCGACCGCGCGCGTACTGCCGCGATCGCCCGCCACACCAACGCGTTCAAGATCAACGAGGACGTGGTGATTCCGCTCGAGCGCCTCGGCGACTACACGGACGGCGTCGAGCGGATCAACATCGAGCTCTCGCTTTCGAACAAGCTCGCGCTCTGCGCCGCGCTCGCCGCGCTGTTCGCGGACGACGGACTCGGCGCGCTCTGGGGCGCCGACGCCGACGCGCGCCCGGCGCCCGACCTTCTCGCCGCGAAGGTCGACGAGGCTCGCGCCCTCGTCGCCGCGACCCGCGCGCGGTGGCAGGACCTCCTCGACCGGATCGACGCGACGTTCGGGGCGCTGCAGGCGCGAACCGTCGTCGCCTCGTGGAAAGCCGAGCTCCGCGACCCGCTCGACGAGCTCTTCGCGGGCCTCTCCTTCGCGCCGGTGCGCGCGCGCTATGCGGCGATCCACCGCGACGTCCTCCGCGGGCGCGTGTTCGTCGCGCTGCACATGCACGCCGGCGACGGCAACGTGCACACGAACATCCCGGTCAACTCCGACGACTACGCGATGCTCGCGGAGGCCAACGCGGCCGTCGCGCGGATCATGGCGCTCGCGCGGGCGCTGGGCGGGGTCGTCTCGGGCGAGCACGGGATCGGCATCACGAAGCTCGAGTACCTGACGGCCGACGAGATCGCGCCGTTCGTCGCCTACAAGCGCAAGGTCGATCCCGACGGGCGCTTCAACGCGGGCAAGCTCCTGCCCGGCGCCGACCTGGCCAACGCCTACACGCCGAGCTTCTCGCTGATCGGGCACGAGAGCCTGATCCTCGAGGCGTCCGCGATCGGCGGCATCGCGGAGATGTTCAAGGACTGCCTGCGCTGCGGGAAGTGCAAGCCGGTCTGCGCGACCCACGTCCCGCGCGCAAACCTCCTCTACTCGCCGCGGAACAAGATCCTCGCGACGTCGCTCCTGATCGAGGCCTTCCTCTACGAGGAGCAGACGCGGCGCGGGGTGTCGCTGCGTCACTGGGACGAGTTCGGCGACGTCGCCGACCACTGCACCGTCTGCCACAAGTGCGTGAACCCGTGCCCGGTCGACATCGACTTCGGCGACGTGTCGATCGCGATGCGCAACCTCCTGCGGCGCGAAGGGAAGAAGCGGCGCAACCTGCTGGGCGCGGGCACGATGTTCTTCCTGAACGCGACGGACCCGACGACGATCAAGCTCGCGCGAACGGCGATGATCCGCTGGGGGACGGCGGCTCAGCGCGCAGCGCACGCGATCGCGAGGAGGATCGGCCTCGCGCAGGCGCTGACGGCGCGCCCACCGGCGACGGTCGGCCGGCCCCCGCTCGTCGCCCAGGTCGTGCACTTCGTGAACAAGCCGATGCCGGGCGGCCTGCCCAAGCGCACCTCGCGAGCGCTCCTCGACATCGAGGACGACGCGATCGTCCCGATCATCCGCGATCCCGCGAAGGTCGCTGAAGATTCGGAGGCCGTGTTCTATTTCCCGGGCTGCGGCTCCGAGCGGCTGTTCTCGCAGGTCGGCCTCGCGACGCAGGCGCTGCTCTTCCACCTCGGCGCGCAGACCGTGCTGCCGCCCGGCTACCTCTGCTGCGGCTACCCGCAGACGGCGTCCGGCGACGAGGACCGCGGGCGGCAGATCACGACGGCGAACCGCGTCCTGTTCCACCGCGTCGCGAACACGCTCAACTACCTCGACATCCGGACCGTCATCGTCTCGTGCGGAACCTGCATGGACCAGCTGCAGAAGTACGAGTTCGAGCGCATCTTCCCCGGCTGCCGGCTCCTCGACATCCACGAGTACCTGCTCGAGAAGGGCGTCCGCCTCGACGGCGCGAGCGGAGTCCGCTACATGTATCACGACCCCTGCCACACGCCGATGAAGACCTACGCGCCGCTCGCGGTGGTCAACACGCTCATGGGCGCGCCCGTCGCGCTGAACGAGCGCTGCTGCGGCGAGTCGGGGTCCCTCGCGATGTCGCGCCCCGACGTCTCGACCCAGGTGCGGTTCCGCAAGGAGCAGGAGATGCGCAAGGGCGCGGCCGCGCTGCGCCGCGACGGCTACACGGGCGACGTCAAGGTGCTGACCTCGTGCCCGTCATGCCTGCAGGGCCTGTCGCGCTTCGACGCCGATGCAGGGACCGAAGCCGACTACATCGTCGTCGAGCTCGCGAAGCGCCTCCTCGGGGCGGACTGGCTGCCGGCGTACGTGGCGCGCGCGAATGCGGGTGGCATCGAGCGCGTCCTCGTCTGAGCGGGGGCGGAAAAAACCCCCGCGACGACGGCGAGCGGGGGCCGCGGCCGCGTCGAGGGGGGTGGAGGTAACCGGTGGCGGCGACTTCCCGCCGCTTCTTTCCATCCTGGCTCCGGAGCGGGCGGGCCGCGAGCGAGCATTCGTGCTGCCGTATGTCGAATATTCACGCCCGGTCGTCGGATGGTCGGCCGCCGGGCCGCGCGCGCTAGGGCACCCGCGCACCGTTGTGCTATAAGCTCGGGATCGAATCCGGCGCGATTCCGGCGCAATCGGCGGGATCGCCCATCGAACGCAAGCGATGAACGATTCGACCTCTCCCGTCGTGGCCGGCGCGCCCGTTGCCGCCGGCGCCTCCCGCGCCGCGCATCCCGCGGAGGTCCCCGAGCTCGCGTTCAACGACGCCGACAGCGCGAGGCGGTGGACGAACGGCCTTCCGCTCACGAACGTCGGCCAGCTCTACGACGTGGTGCTGGGCCAGCTCCGCGCGCTGTCCGCGGCGAACTTTCCACCGCGCGAGCGCGCGACGATCGCCGAGGTGCTGCGCGATCAGGTCGCCTACCTGCACACCGAGCTCGCGCGGCGCTACGCGGGCAAGCCCCAGCCCGCCGTCGACCGCGAGCTCGAAGCCGCCGAGCAGGCGATCGCGCTCTGGCACGCGCTGTGGGAGCAGTATTCGGCGTGCCTGAAGCCGCTGCTCGAGGGCGATCCCGAGCTGGCCGGCGTCAAGTCGAAGCTGCTGCAGCGCGGCCTCTACGTCGGCAAGCAGCTCGTCGTCGTCTACGGCCTCGCCCGGCGCGTGCCGCCGCCGACGCTGTGGCAGGAGCTCCACGCGTACTTCCGGCTGGCCGAGCTCCTCGAATGCGCGGTGACGGCGGTCTCCGACGACCTGATGCCGAACGCGGTCGGTATCTCGTGCTATTCGACGTACACCCACGCGCTGCTCCTCGGGCTGGCCGATCCGTGCGCGATGAGCGTGAAGCAGATCGAGCTCGCCGACCGCTGGCTCGGCATGTGGTCGCGCAAGCTCTTCCCGTACGCGCAGCAGCGCGAGACCGAAGGGCCGATCGTCGTCGTCGACCTCGACAGCCCCGCCGCCGCGAGCCTCGTGCTGTCGCCGCCGCGCCATCCGCCGCAGTCGATGCGCTTCGGCTACCCGGGCAAGCTCGCGACGAGCGTCCGCGGACGGCTCAAGCGCCTGCAGACCGGCGCGAATCCCGCGGAGCTGCAGCTTGGCCACGACTGCAGCGCCGAACAGTGCACGACGCTGCTCGGGCACCTCGACGCGCGCTGGTACCAGGGGCCGCGGCGCGGCCCCGAGCCCGGACGGACGACGCTCGAGCTCTGCGCAGGCGGCCTCGGGGCCGCGTTCTTCCGGATCGGAGGGCGCACGTTCGAGCGCAAGGACCCGCTCGGGGGACGGATGTCGTTCCAGGGAGCGCAGCACCTGCAGTCGCTCGGCGCGCTGACCGATTACGACCGCGGCCGCGAGGATGCCGAGCGCACGTGGGTGTGGGAGCAATGGACGGGCACGTACGAGTGGCGCGAGGCGGCAGTCGCGCGGAATGCGGAAACGCGGCACCGGTGGTTTCTCGACCAGCTCGTCGTCGTCCGCGACGAGGAGCGGGTCCGCGCGGGGTGGGTCACGCGCGTCGCGCAGGACGTCCACGGTGAGCTCGGGATCTCGCTCAGGCTCTGGTCCGGGAATCCGAAAGCGATCTCGCTGCGTCCGCTGACCACCGCGGTTTCCGAAGACCCGCCGCTGCCGGCGGTGCTCCTCGCCGAGTCGCCCGACGACAAGGCGAGCCTCGTCCTTCCGCCGCGCAGCTTCAATCCGAGCCGCGTGCTGCGCTCGCTCGACGGCGGGCCGGAACGGCGGTTCCGGCTGACCCGGCTAGTCCAGCGCGGCGCCGACTTCGAGCGCGTCGCGTTCGACGAAGGCGGCTAAGGGCCTGAACGGGCCCTAGGGCGGCGCCGGCGCCGCATGCCCAACCGCCTCGCGGGCGAGACGAGCCCGTACCTCCTGCAGCACGCGGACAACCCCGTCGACTGGCATCCGTGGGGCGAGGCCGCGCTCGACCTCGCGCGGCGCGAGCAGAAGCCGATCCTCCTGTCGATCGGCTATTCGGCGTGCCACTGGTGCCACGTGATGGCGCACGAGTCGTTCGAGGATCCCGCCGTCGCGGCGGCGATGAACGCGGATTTCGTCAACGTCAAGGTCGACCGCGAGGAGCGGCCGGACCTCGACCAGATCTACCAGACGGCGCATGCGCTGCTCACGCGCCGCTCGGGCGGGTGGCCGCTCACGATGTTCCTGACGCCCGACGGGACCCCGTTCTTCGGCGGCACGTACTTCCCGCGCGAAGGGCGCTACGGCCTGCCGGGCTTTCTCGACCTCCTGCCGCGTGTGGCGGCCGCGTATCGCGCGCAGGGAGCCGCGATCGCCGAGCACGGCGCGCGCCTGCGCGGCGCGCTCGCGAGCCTCGAGCCCGATCCCGGGGCCGCGGGCGGGTTGCCGGGGCGGGCCCCGGCGCTCGCCCTCGAAGCCCTGAAGGCGACGTTCGATCCGGTGCACGGCGGCTTCGGCGGCGCGCCCAAGTTTCCGCACCCGACCGACCTCGAGCTGTGCCTGCGCGCCGCCGTCCGACAGCACGACGCGGACGCGCTCGCCGTCGTCCGCGTCACGCTCGAGCGGATGGCCGACGGCGGCATCCACGACCAGCTCGCGGGCGGATTCTGCCGCTACAGCGTCGACGCGGAGTGGTCGATCCCGCATTTCGAGAAGATGCTCTACGACAACGGGCCGCTGCTCGGCCTCTACGCGGACGTGGCGCGCGTCACCGGCGAGCCGCGCTTCGCTGAGGTCGCGCGTGGCATCGCCGGCTGGATGACGCGCGAGATGCGCGCTCCGGACGGCGCCTTCTGGTCGAGCCTCGACGCCGACAGCGAAGGCGAGGAGGGGCGCTTCTACGTTTGGTCGCGCGACGAGGTTCGGGGCCTCCTCTCCGCCGAGGACTACGCCGTCGCGGCCGCGCATTTCGGCCTCGACGGTCCGCCCAATTTCGAGGGCCACGCGTGGCACCTCCGCGTCGCGATGCCGCTCGATGCCGTCGCGAGCCGTCTCGGCCTCGACGCGGCGACCGCGGGCGCGCGGCTCGCGCGCGCGAAGGCCGCGCTCCTCGCGGCGCGCGCGCAGCGCGTGCGGCCGGGGCTCGACGACAAGATCCTGACGTCGTGGAACGCGCTCGCGATCGCGGGCCTCGCGCGCGCCGCGCGCGCTCTCGACGAGCCCGCCTTCGCCGATCTCGCCGCCGCCGCGGCCGGCGCGCTGCGGGCCACGGCGTGGCGCGGCGGCCGGCTCCTCGCGACGCGCAAGGGGGCGCGCGCGCATCTCAACGCGTACCTCGACGACCACGCCTTCCTGCTCGCGGCGCTGATCGAGCTCATGCAGGCGCGGTTCCGGCGCGAGGATTTCGAATGGGCGTGCGAGCTCGCCGAGCTGCTCCTCGCGCAGTTCGAGGATCGTGCGCACGGCGGGTTCTTCTTCACGAGCCACGACCACGAGGCGCTCTTCCACCGCACGAAGCCCGGCCCGGACAACGCGACCCCCTCGGGCAATGGCGTCGCGGCGTCCGCGCTGATCGCTCTCGGGCACCTCGCGGCCGAGCCGCGCTACGTGGACGCGGGCGAGCGCGCGGTGCGCGCCTTCGGCGCCGCGCTGGCGGAGTCGCCCCGCGGCTGCGCGAGCCTCCTGGCGGCGCTGGAGGACGCGCTGTCGCCGCCTTCGTCGGTGCTGCTCGCAGGGGATGCGCCCACCTGCCTCGAGTGGCAGCGCGCGCTAGAAGGCAAGCTCCGCCCGGGCGTGCGGACATTCGACCTCGCGGGGCGCGACGTCCCGGCCGCGATGGCCAGGGGCGCGCCACCCGACTCGGGGGCGGTCGCCTGGGTGTGCCGCGGGACGCAATGCCACCCCCCGGCCCGTTCGCTCGCGGAGATCGAGGCGCTCCTCGTTGTCTAACCCTTCCGTAGCCCCGTCAACGCGCCGCGCGAGGGCCGCGTTGATGGCACGGTCGGACCCGTTCGGGTAAGATCCAAACCCTTTTTCACGCCATTTCCGGAGATGCAATGAAGAAGATTTCTGCCTACGCATTCGCCGCCGCCGGCCTCGTCGCCGCGGGCGCGGTCCACGCCGACGCGGGCGAGGACCTGATCAAGAAGAATGGCTGCACCGCCTGCCATGCGATCGACAAGAAGCTCGTCGGCCCGGCCTACGTCGACGTCGCCGCCAAGTACAAGGGCGACGCGAGCGCCCCCACCAAGCTCTTCGACAAGGTCAAGAAGGGCGGCTCAGGCGTCTGGGGCCAGGTTCCGATGCCGCCGAATCCGCAGGTCAGCGACGCCGACCTTAAGACGATCATCTCGTACGTGCTCGCCCTCAAGAAGTAAGTGCACGCACACGATCGAGCCTACGGCCGGCAGGGAAATTCCCGCCGGCCGTTCGTTTGCGACGTGCGCGGAGCCGGCGCCCCGCGTCTTTGACAGCGCCCGAGCACCCCGGTAACCTTCCTCTCGTCCGTGCGGGAGAGCGCGGCCCGAGCCGGGCCGCCGCCGAAGGCGCAACTCCCGAGAACCGCTCAGGCAACGAGGACCGCGCGGACGGCAGTCGAATCTGGAGAGAGGCCGCGAGCGAACCGCGGCCCACCGAAGGGGCACGCGGCGCGCCTCGCGCGCTGCAATCTCTCAGGTAAAAGGACAGACGGGGCGAAGCGACATCCGCGCTTCGCCCCTTTTCTCGTCCGCCGGGAGAACGCACGTGCTCAGGCAAACTCCGCTTCACGCCCTCCATCGCGCGTCCGGCGCCCGGATGGTCGACTTCGGCGGCTGGGAGATGCCGGTCCACTACGGCTCGCAGATCGACGAGCACCACGCGGTGCGCGGCGACGCGGGCATGTTCGACGTGTCCCACATGCGCGTCGTCGACCTCGAGGGCGCGGGCGCGCGCGACTTCCTGCGCTACGCCATTGCGAACAACGTCGACAAGCTCCGGGAGCCCGGGAAGGCGCTGTATTCGTGCCTGCTCACGCCCGAGGGCACCGTCGTCGACGACCTGATCGTCTACTTCCTCCGCGAGGACTTCTTCCGCCTCGTCGTGAACGCCGGCACGGCGGACAAGGACATCGCGTGGCTCGGCAAGCTCCTGCGCGAGCGGTCGCCGGCATTGCGCCTCGTCCCGCGCACGGATCTCGCGATGATCGCCGTCCAGGGGCCGAACGCGCGCGCCAAGGTCTGGCGCGCCCTGCCGGGCAGCGAGGCCGTCAGCGCCGGACTCAAGCCCTTCAGCGCCGCATTCATGAACTCGACGTGGGGCGAGGCCTTCGTCGCGCGCACGGGCTACACCGGCGAGGACGGCTTCGAGGTCGTGCTGCCGGCCGCGCATGCCGCGGACCTCTGGCACGCGCTGGCGGCCGCCGGCGTCAAGCCTGCCGGGCTCGGGGCGCGCGACACGCTGCGCCTCGAAGCCGGGATGAATCTCTACGGACAGGACATGGACGAGACGACCTCGCCGCTCGAGTCGGGGCTCGCCTGGACCGTCGACCTCGCGAGTCCGCGCGACTTCGTCGGCAAGGCGGCGCTGGCGGCGCGGCCGCCGCAGCGGAACCTGGCCGGGCTCGTCCTCCAGGACAAGGGCGGCGTGCTGCGTGCGCATCAGGTCGTTCGCACGGCACGCGGCGACGGAGAGGTCACGAGCGGCACCTTCAGCCCGACGCTCGGCAAGTCGATCGCGCTCGCCCGACTCCCCGCGGGCATCGCCCAGGGCGACATCGTCAAGGTCGTCGTCCGCGACCGTGAGCTCGCGGCGAAGGTCGTGAAGCCGCCTTTTGCACGGAACGGCAAGGTGCTCGTGACGTGACGGGCACGCCGCAGGATTTCCTTTCCAACCCACCGGAGCGCCGATGAACGTCCCGCAGAACCTCCGCTACACGACCCAGCACGAATGGGCGCGCACCGAAGCCGACGGCACCGTCGCGGTCGGCATCACCGACCACGCGCAGGCGGCGCTGGGCGACCTCGTCTATCTCGAGCTGCCGGAGGTCGGCCGGGTGCTCGCGGCGGGCGACGCCTGCGCGGTCGTCGAGTCGGTGAAGGCGGCCTCCGACGTCTACGCGCCGGTCGCGGGCGAGGTCGTCGCGGTCAACTCGGCGCTCGCGGAAGCGCCCGAGGAGGTCAACCAGGACGCCTACGCCGCGTGGTTCTTCAAGCTCAAGCCGGCCGACGCCGGGGCGCTCGCCGGGCTGCTCGACGCGAAGGCGTACGAAGCGACGATCGGCGACGAATGACGAGGCGCGGCCGCGAGCCGCGACGATGACGATGAACGACAACCGAACGCGCGCCGCCGGCGACGCCGGCTCGGCGCTCTCCGAGCTCGAGGCCGCCGACGCCTTCATCGCTCGCCACATCGGCACGTCGCCCGCCGACCAGGCGGCGATGCTCTCCGCGCTCGGCTACGGATCGCGAGCCGCCCTCATGGACGCGATCGTGCCGGCGTCGATCCGGCGCGCGAAGGCGCTCGACCTGCCGCCGCCGCTTCCGGAGACCGAGGCGCTCGCGCGGCTCCGGGCGATCGCCGCGAAGAACCGCGTGCTCACGTCGATGATCGGGCAGGGCTACTACGGCACGATCACGCCGGGCGTCATCGCGCGCAACATCCTCGAGAATCCGGCGTGGTACACGGCGTACACGCCCTACCAGCCGGAGATCTCGCAGGGCCGCCTCGAGGCGCTCGTCAACTTCCAGACGATGGTCTGCGATCTCACGGGCATGGCAATCGCGAACGCTTCGATGCTGGACGAGGCGACCGCGGCGGCCGAGGCGATGACGCTCTGCCTGCGGATGACGAAGGGCAGGAGCGTCCGTTTCTTCGTCGCGGACGACGTCTTCGCGCAGACGCAGGACGTCGTGCGCACGCGTGCGCGGCCGCTCGGCATCGAGGTCGTCACGGGTCCCCCGGACAGGGCCGCGGCGGCGGGCGCCTTCGCGGTGCTGCTGCAGTATCCCGGCGCCGACGGCGAGATCCGCGACCTGCGCGCGATCGTCGCCGCGGTGCACGGCGCGGGCGGCTTCGCGGTCGTTGCCGCGGACATCCTCGCGCTTACGCTGCTCGCGCCGCCCGGCGAGTGGGGGGCCGACGTCGTCGTCGGGTCCACGCAGCGCTTCGGCGTGCCGATGGGTTACGGGGGCCCGCACGCCGGCTACCTCGCGACCCGGGACGAGTTCAAGCGTTCGATGCCGGGGCGCCTCGTCGGCGTCACCGTCGACGCCGACGGCGGGCCCGCCTACCGGCTCGCGCTGCAGACGCGCGAGCAGCACATCCGGCGCGAGAAGGCGACGTCGAACATCTGCACGGCGCAGGTGCTGCTCGCGGTGATGGCGAGCATGTACGCGGTCTATCACGGGCCCGGGGGACTGACGACGATCGCGCGCCGCGTCCATCGGCTGACCGCGATCCTGAAGGCGGGCCTCGCGCGCGCCGGCTTCGCGGTGCCGACGGCGGCGTTCTTCGACACGATCACCGTCGCGACGGGCGCGCGGACGGACGAGATCCTCGCGCGCGGCGTCGCGGCCGGCGTCAATTTCCGCCGCGTCGACGACGCGACGCTCGGCTTGTCTCTCGACGAGACGACGACCCGCGACGACGTCGAGCGC
>DASQBO010000430.1:0-10123 GCA_035635175.1 Casimicrobiaceae bacterium
GGCTGGAGATCGCCTCGCTGTGCGATATCCGCATCTGCGGCGAGTCGAGCCGGTTCGGCGCCCCGATCAAGAACCTCGGGCTGGTGATGGCCTATCCGGAGATGGCGCCGATCGTGCGGCTGTGCGGGCCGGACGTGGCGCTCGAGATCCTGCTCGAAGGGCGCATCTTCGATGCCGCCGAGGCGAAGGACAAGCGCCTCGTCACGCGCGTGGTCCCCGATGCGGACGTCGCCGCGGAGGCTCAGGCCACGGCGCAGCGCATCGCCGACGGTGCGCCGCTCGTCGCCCGCTGGCACAAGAAGTTCGCGCGGCGGCTCGCCGATCCCCGCCTTCTGTCGGCGGCGGAAGAGGACGAGTGCTTCGACTGCTTCGACACCGAGGACTTCCGCACGGGCTACGCGGCGTTCCTCGCGAAGACGAAGACGCAATTCCGCGGCCGATGAGCGCCGCCGGGCCGCCCCAAGGCGCTCGCCCCCCTCGGGGGGAACGGCGCGAAGCGACGCTCGGGGGGAAACCAACGAGTGCGCCGCCCACCGGGCCGCTCGCCGGCATGCGTGTGCTCGAGCTCGCGCAGATCATGGCCGGCCCCACGTGCGGCGCGCTGCTCGCCGACCTCGGCGCCGACGTGATCAAGGTCGAGAAGCTGCCCGGCGGCGACGACGCACGCGGCTATCGCGAGCCGCGCGTCAACGGCGTGTCGGCGCCGTTCCTCATGCTCAACCGCAACAAGCGCGGGCTCGCGCTCGACCTCAAGCGGCCCGAGGGCCGCGCGATCCTGCTTCGCCTCGTCGGCCGCGCGGACGTGCTGATCGAGAACTACCGCCGCGGCACGATGGAGCGGCTCGGACTCGGCTACGACACGCTCGCCGGGGCGAACCCGGCGCTGATCTACTGCGCGATCACGGGGTACGGGCGCGACGGTCCGTGGGCCGACAAGGGCGGGTTCGATCTCGTCGCCCAGGCCTTCGCCGGCCTGATGGCGATCACGGGGGAGCCGGGGCGGCCGCCCGTGAAGACCGGCAATCCGGTGTCCGACATCAACGCCGGGTTGCTCGCCGCGGTCGGGATCCTGGCGGCGTGGGCGCACCGGCAGCGCACGGGCCGCGGGCAGATGGTCGACACGTCGCTCATGGAAGCGGCGCTGCAGCAGACGTACTGGCATGCGGCGAGCTATTTCGCGACCGGCGAATCCCCCGGGCCGCTCGGATCCGCGCACATCCTCACCGCGCCGTACCAGGCGTTTGCCGCAAGCGACGGCTGGATCGTGATCGGCGGCGCCAATCAGGCGAACTGGGAGCGCATCGCCGACACGCTGGGCCATCCCGAATGGCGCGACGATCCGCGCTTCGCGACCAACTCCGCGCGGATGGCGAACCTGCCCGCGCTCGTCGCCGCGATGAGCGACGTGCTCGCGCGCAAGTCCCGCGCCGAGTGGCTCGCGCTGCTCGATGCGGCGGGCGTGCCCGCCGGCCCCGTCCATTCGGTGGGCGAGGCGCTCACGCATCCGCAGACGCTCGCGCGCGGAATGGTGGTCGCCCTCGAGCACCCCGACGCGGGGCCGACGAGGGCCCTCGGCTGTCCGGTACATCTTTCCGAAACGCCCGCGCGCGTCGACCGCCCCGCGCCGCGGCTGGGCGAGCACACGCGAGAACTCCTGCGCGAATGCGGCTACGTCGACGTGGAGATCGACGCGTTCGCCGGTGCAGGCGTCGTCGCCACCGTCGAGTCCGGCTGACGCCGGAGCTCGATCACGCTCGGAGTCGCGCCAAGCCGCAAGGCCCGGCGAACGCGTGGGGCTCTCGGCCCCGGATCCCCGCCGCGGGCGTCGCCGCCAGCGACGACTCGGGATCGCGCAGGCCGGCCGGCGCTGCACGGCGCGCTCGAAGCGGCGCGCCGCGCGGGCCGTCACGCGTCGTTACTTCCAGTCGAACAGCACGCGCTGATGCTTGCCGTCTGCGATCATGACGTCCCTCGTCTCCGTTCGGCCGGCGTTCGTCGCGTGAACGGAGTACTTTCCGTCCGGAAGCCTGGCCAGGAGGAACGGCCCGTCGGACACCGTGCTGAGCACGGATTCGCCGGCGGCGCCCTTGATGTCCACATGAACGCCGCTGAGGTACTCCCGCGGCGCCTTGGCACCCTTGACGAACTCGAGCTCCAGCGGGTAGCCGGACGCGGCATGCTCGATCGCGGCCCGCTGGTCCTTGCCGACACCGCCGCTCATGTACGCCGTAGAACCCTGTTTCTGCTCGGGCGGCAGCTTCGTCATCGTCGTCGCCCCGACCAGCGTCGCGGTAGCCAGCGCAAGAGCACCTACAACACCTGCCGTCATCGTCTGTCGTCTGCGTCGCTGCTTCATGAATGCGCTCCTGTGACAAAGGGTCGTTCGCGGGATTGGCTCCAAGCCCCTCGAGCTCACACACGGCGCGTTGTCCGACCGCGCCCTCTCGAACGTCGCGCCCTGACCCGCGTGCGGCGCGCACGTTCGATGTCCCAGCGTGCCCCCGAAGACTTAAGCCAGAATTAAGGGACCGCCGTGGAGCGCCGTGACGCGGCGGAACAATGGACGACGAGCGCCGGTCCAATGACGTTGTGAATTCTCGGTTCTGTGCGCGCCGCCTCGCCGTCTTGCCGTGAAGGCTCGTCGCACGAATGGAGTTCCGCAATGCAGGTCCAGCTGCTCAGCTACATGCTCGACGCCAACCTTCGTGTCGAGCCGCCGAAACCTGTCGAAGTCGTCGCCCTGGTCGACGGCACGGCGTTTCGCGTCGCGATCGAGTGGCCCGCAATCGACCATCTCCTGCGCGCCGACCACGCCGTCCGCGCCGATGCGGCAACCGTCGGCGCGGTCGTCTATAGAAATCGTTTCCGGTTAGAGCTCGCGATCAAGGCGCATCTGTTCGCCCGCGGCGCTCCACCGGAGCGACGCGTGACGCTGTCGCTCGAGGAACTGACGCCCAACCATCGCTCAGCGGAGACCGCCGTCGGAAGGCCGCACGGCGTGACTCCGTGACCGGACAAGTCAGCTCGCGCGGGTATCCGACCCGCAACAACGGGCGGGTCGCGCGAACAAGCAGGCGATCGTGACGGCTGGCGCGTCGCTACAGCAGCCATTCGATCGGCAGGATCGACAGCAAGTCGACCTTCGACCGCAGCAGCCACGTCGTCTCGGGCTCGGTGTCGTAGCGCTTCTCGCCCAAGGCGGTGCGCTCGATCCATTCCAGGCGACCGTCCGGAGCGAGTCGTACTTCGTACGCCGCCGGCGGCACGTTGACGTCGAACGCCCCAGCGAGCTCCCGCGCGAGCGCGGAGCTCGCGATGACGAGACCCATCTCGGTGTTGATTCGCGCCGACCGCTGGTCGAAATTGAACGAGCCGACGAAGATGCGGCTGCGGTCGACGGCGAAGGTCTTCGCGTGCAAGCCAGCCGACGAGCTCGATCCCACCTTGTACGTGCTTTCCGTGTCGTGCGCGACCGTCGCCTTCAGCTCGAAGAGCTCGACACCCCCCCGAAGCAGATCCCGGCGGCGCTTCGCATATCCGGCGTGCACGGCGCTCACGTCGGTCGAGGCGAGGGAGTTCGTGAGGATGCGCACCTTGACGCCGCGGCCGGCGAGCGCGACCAGCGCCGCGGTGCCGTCCTCGCCCGGAACGAAGTACGGCGAAACGAGATCGAACGCGGTCTCCGGGCGACCGGTCGACCGGACCAGCTCGGGGAAGAGAAGAATGTCGGTTCGGTTTGTGGTGTCGAGCGTCTTCGCGGGGTCGTCATACACAACCTTCGCCGTCGTCCACTCGAACGCCAGCTTGCGCTCGATCACGTCGCGGACGACCGACGTCGTGCGCACCGCGTCGAGGTAGGCGACGGAGTCCGGATCCGCGCGCGTGGAGGCGAACGTGGCGACGAGACCCGCCGTGCCGTCCGGGCCGGGCAACCCAACGAGGCTCGCGGCCGGATACGCGGAGATGCTGTTCCAGTAGAGATCGAACTCGCTCGAGACCTCGCGCACAGCCGCCCCCACGGCGATGACGTCGAGATCCGCGAAGACCACGCCGCTGCCCGCGCCGAAATACTCGTTGCCGATGTTGCGGCCGCCGACCACGCTCGCCTGGTTGTCCGCGGTGAACGACTTGTTGTGCATCCGGCGATTGACGCGCGTGAAGTCGGTCAGGAAATTGAGCGCACGGACGTCGCGCTGGGCGACCGGGTTGTAGAGACGGACCTCGATGTTCGGATGCGCGTCGAGCGCGGCGATCGTGGGGTCGAGCCCGGCGGTGCCGACGTCGTCGAGCAGCAGGCGAACCCGGACGCCCCGCTCGGCCGCCCGCCAGAGCGCGTCGAAGAGAAGGTAGCCGACCTGGTCCCCGTTCCACTGGTAGTACTGAACGTCGAGCGACCTTTCGGCGACCGCGGCGAGCAGCACACGGGCCGCGAAAGCGTCGCGGGGATCCCGAAACGGATGGATTCCGGTCTTGCCGGGGTGCGCGGCGGCTTGTGGCGCGAGCGCCCGTCCGAGGAGCGTTCCCGCCGTGTCGGCCAGAGCGGTCGTCGGGCTCCGACCCTCGAGGGAGGGCAGGCTCGCGCACCCCGTGATCAGCGCGGCGAGCGCGACGACGACGCATGCGGCTATGCGATGCACGCACGCGGGCCACCGCGAGCGATGCTCGAGGGGCAAATCGGCCACGATCATGGGAAAACGATGCTCCCGCAGCGCGATCGGGTATTGACCACGGTCAACCGAGGCGGGAGTTGGCCCACGCTCGACCCTCGGGCCGGCGATGGGCTGCCCACGGCGCAGATGCGGACGGCGGCCCGGAGGGATGCCCGCCTTCGTGTATCATCCGCGAATTCTCGAGGCTCGATCCGGCATTCGCATGCGCGCATCTTCAAGACCCCTCGCCGTCGAATCATCGCCCCGCACCTGCACGGCGCGGCGGCGACTGGTCGGCGCTGCCGCGGCCCTTGTCGCAGCACCGCTGCTCGCCATTCCGCGGCAGTCGCGGGCGAATGCCGATGCGCTGCGCACGCTGTCGTTGCGTCACACGCATACAGGCGAGTCGCTCCGGATCGACTATGCTCAGGGGGAGGCGTACGTCACCGCTGCGCTCGCGCGCGTGAACTGGTTCCTGCGCGACTTTCGCAACGACGAATCGCGGCCGATCGACCCGCAATTGCTCGATCAGTTGCACCAGCTCGCCCGTCTGACCCGCACCAACGCTCCCTACGAGGTCATCTCGGGCTACCGTTCTCCGGCCACCAACGATTTCCTGAGACGGCATGGCGGCGGCGTCGCCGAGCACAGCCTGCATCTCGAAGGACGCGCGATCGACATTCGGCTTGCCGACGTTCCACTCGCCGATCTGCGCGATGCCGCCGCGTCGTTGCGGGCGGGCGGGGTCGGCTTCTACCCGCAATCCCAGTTCGTGCACGTCGACACCGGTCGCGTACGGCACTGGTGACCGTGTGCGCGGTGCGGGCCCCGCTCCGTCAGCGCGGCCCGTGCGCACCGTCCCGCAGCGCATCGAGCAGCTCGCGGTCGTGCCCGTAGATGTCCGCCAGGAACAGCGCGCGCCCGGCGCTGTCGACGACGGCTGTCGTGTAGAAGACGACGACGGGAATCGGCGCGGCCAGCGGAACCGTGCGATTGACGCCTGAAGCCATCGCGGCTTCGATTGCCGCGGGTGTCCATTCCGGTTTTCCGCGCAGCACGAACTGCGCCAGCGCCTCGGGCTCGCGCACGCGTATGCAGCCGTGACTGAAGTCCCGCCGGCTGCGCTCGAACAGCTCGCGTTGCGGCGTGGCGTGCAAGTAGATATCCATCGTATTCGGCAGCACGAACTTCACGCCGCCCAGCGCGTTTCGGGGCCCGGGGCGCTGGCGCAGGCGCGCCTCGCCGGAGCGCAAGGCGGCGATGCTCGCGTCATCGATCCCCGGGTAGCTCCGGCCGCGGTCGACCACGCTCACGATCTCCATGTCCTCGCGCTCGAGGTAAGACGGATCGCGCGCGAGCCGAGGCAACAGTTCCTTGCGCAGGATGCTGGCAGGCACGTTCCAGTAGGGGCTGAACTCGACGAAACGCATCTCGCCGATGAAGACGGGCGTCTCGGTGCGCATCGCCCTTCCCACGACCACGGGCATCGACAGGGTCGTGCGCTGCGCGTACGGCGCGTCCTCGAAGGTCCAGAGCCGGAACGAAGGGATGTTGACGGCGACGAGCGGACCGGGCGGGAATTCGGGCAGCCACCTCAGGCGCTCGAGCGACAGCAGGATCTGGGTGAGGCGCGCCGCGATGGGCACGTTGAGCGCGGCGAGCGTCTGCGCGCCGACAATGCCATCCGGCAGCAAGCCGTGCCGCCCCTGGAAGCGCGCCACGGCCTCGGCCAGCGATTCGGTGTAGGTGTCTCCCGTCGGCCCGGTCGAATCCGCGGCGAGATCCCCCAGCCGGACGAGCTGCGCGCGCAATGCGGGCACGCCGGCGTACGTGTCCCCCACGACGATCTTGTTCTTCGGTGACGCGATCGGGGGCAGCGCCCTCGCGGGTTGTGCGGCGAGCACGCGGTAATCCGCGAGCAGGCGCTTCAGTCGCCCATACAACGGGAAGAGGGGTTCCGCCGCGTCGATGGTGGCGGCGAGCCGATCGTGGGCCACGGCGTCGCGCAGCTCGGCGACAAACGCGGCGCTCTTGGTGCTCGCTCGAAAGTTGGGCTCGACCTGCGGCGGGCGGATGAGCCCGAAGCGAAGATCGGACAGGAACTTCAACACCGTCACCGTCATCGCCTGGTCCACCGCGGATACCGCGTCCGGCGCGGGATTGCCGTATCGCAGCGACTCCAATCCCCGCGCGAGGGCGTCGACGTCGTAACGCTCGGGCGCGAGCCCGCGGTCCGCGGCATTCCGCAATGCGTGCATCGCCACGCTCACCGCAGGCCGCGGCCCATCGCCGGTGAACCAGACCGGGCCTGGGGTCGCGGGCGCGTAGACCTGCCCCAACCACGCACGGCTGACCTCGGGCCACGACGGGACTGCGCTTGCGCCCCCGCCCGCCGTGGCACGCATCGGCGCGCCGCGCAGGGGCTCGGCCGACGTTGCCGCGCCAACGAGCAGGAGCAAAGTCACGGCGAGGACGCGCAGCGGCCGCAGCGCACGGAAAGGCCGCACACCCTCGCGGTCGAGCCCTTCCCTGGACGTTCCCATCGAAGTCGCTACGGCGACGATCGACGCCGCGCGAGACGCAAGCCGATCGCGAACGCGCAACGTTCGGCCGGCGCCGAGCGCTTCGCCAGAACCGGCGCCCGTCTCATCGATCGGGACGCACCTCGCCCTCGCGCACCCACACGCCGCGCTCCTCGCAATGCAGGAGCTCGCTTCCGCTTCGCACGTAACTCCCCAGCGGATAAGACAGGTTGTTGAAGTAGCACACGCCAGTCTCGACCTCGAGTTCGGTCGGAAGCTCCTCGTCCTCATCGTCGAGAATCGGCGAATTGCGAAGCTCCGGATCCGGTGCACCGACTTGCGGGATCGTGTGTGTCATGGCGACTCCTTCCCTCTCGATCGCTTGCGTGCCACGGGCCGTTCCTCTGCAGGCGGAGCGCCACGCTCGCGCGCTCGTGCAACTCCGGTCCGTCGCAATTTCATCCTAGGCGTCGGCCGACCGCAGGTGTTGACCGGGATCAAGCCCGGCGAAGCTGCGACCGGCTCGCCGTGGCCTGCCGGCAGAGCGTGGAGGCACAATGCGTCATGACGACACGCCTCGTTTTCCTCGTACCGGGTTTCTTCGGCTTCACCTCGGTCGGCGCGGTGAGCTACTTCGAGGACGTCGAGCAGACGCTCGGCCGCGCGCTCCGCCGCCGTGGCGTCGACGCCCGCATCGTCCGGTGTTCGACCCAGCCCACGGCCTCGATCACGCGGCGCGCCGATGCGCTGCGCCGCCAGGTGCTCAGGAAGGGCGGCCTCGCAGCGCGGGAGCTGCACTTCGTCGGCCACTCGACGGGCGGCCTCGACGTGCGCATGCTGCTGACGCCCGGCGTGAAGATCGCGCGCGGCGACACCGAGGAGCGCATCGCGCGTCTGACGCGGACGGCCATTGCGGTGACCACGCCGCACCACGGTACGCCGCTCGCCAATCATTTCACCAGCGTGCAGGGGCAGACGCTACTGCTCGTGCTGAGCGCGCTTGCGACTTCAGGGCAGGGGCGCGGGACGATCCTCGCCGCGGCGAAGGCCGTCGCGCTGGTCGCGCGGCTCGACGACTGGCTGGGCCGCCGAGGAACCCCGCTCGATCGCATCGCCGAAGGACTGCTGAGGCGTATGCGGTTCGACCGCCGGGATCCGGTGTGGAAATACCTGGGCGCGATCGAGCGCGACCAGGGCGCCGTGCTGCAGCTCACGCCCGAAGGGATCGACATGTTCGCGGCGGCCGTGACCGACCATGCCGGCATCGACTACAGCTGCGTCGTCGCCGGAACGCCCGAGCCGCACGCGGAGATCAAGCTCGAGTCGCTGCTGGATCCGGAGCACCTCGCGCTGCGCGCTCTGTTCAGGCTCCTGCACATGCTGACGGCGTCGCCGCACCCGCAGTATCCGTATCCGAGACCTGGCAAGGCAGCGCAGCGGCTGCTCGATCGCGGCCTCGGCTTCAAGGCAACCCCGGCCATCAGCGACGGTGTCGTGCCGACTTTGAGCCAACTGTACGGCCGCCTGTTGCACGTCGCCCGGGCCGATCACCTCGACGTGGTCGGACACTACACGCTGGCAAGAGGACGCACCGGCGACTGGCTGCCCTCGGGCGCAGGCTTCACGCCTCGCGCTTTCGAAGCCACCTGGGACGCCGTCGCGGCCGAGATCGCACGGCGCCGCCGCCCCGCGTGAGCCAGAGACGAGGCTTGACGCTCGCGAGGATTCGTTCGGCCGGCGGGCGCCTACGGACGCTCGCCCCGCGCGAGGCGCGCCTCGATGTCGTCGAGGCAGGCGTCGACCCCGGCGATGTCGTCGACGACGTAGTGCGCGCCGGACTGGTACATCCGCACGAAAGCGGCCTGGCGCATTCGCTCCCGATCGGCGGTCGGCACCTTCTCCCAGGCGGCGAGCGGGAGTCCGATCTCGTTGCCGCTCACCGCGAGGCCGATCGTCCACATGCCGGCGTTGAGGCCCTCCTCGATGCCGGGCCGCGTGTCGTCGACCTTGACGCACGCCTCGACGGGCGAAACGCCGAGATTGATCACGTTCTGCAAGCACATGTAGGGAAACGGACGGCCGGCCGAGACGTCGGACGCACAGACCGTCGAGTCGGGGGCGTATCCCTGCTTCGCCGCGTCCGCGAGATTGATCTTCATCATCTCGGTCGTGTAGCCGGTGGTCGATCCTATCTTGGCGCCGCGCGCACGCATCCGGGCCACGGCGTCGAGCGTTCCGGGAATCAGCGCCGAGTAGTCGGAAAGGCACTTCAGCTGCAGCGGAACGAAGTCGGCGAACATCGCCGCCACGTCGTCGTCGGTCGGCAGCCGGCCGTGCTTTTCCTGCCAGCGCTTGCGCACCGAGTCGATCTCGGTGATCCGCTGGATGTGGACGCGCTTGTGCGCTCCCATCGGAGCTCGCGCCTCCTCCATCGTAATCGGGACATCCCGCCGCTTGAAGACCTCGACGAACACGACGGCCGGCGCCATGCAGCCGAAGTCCATCGTCGTGCCGGCCCAGTCGAGGAGCACGGCCTGGATCCGGCCGTGATAGCTGCGCCGATAGCGAAATGTCATCGTCGTACCCGTCCCGTTGTCCCGCGAGCAGAATAGGAGGCGCCGCGCAGCGCGTCAACGCCGGCGCGGCCGCGGCGGCCGCGGGCGCTGGTGAGCGGCAGCCCACAGCCAAGCGCATGGCCGCAGGGAAGCATCGCGTCGTGCGCCGCCCGCTCCCGAGTCGTCACGCTCGAGACCCGGCGAATCCCCTTCCGCCTCAGGCGGCACTCAGATCGCGATGCTTGAGCGGCAGCGAGCGCACCCGCTTCCCCGTCGCAGCGAAGATTGCGTTGCACACGGCAGGCGCCAGCGGGAGGATCGCCGGCTCCCCGTGCCCGCCCCAGAACCCGCCGGTCGGCACGAGCACCGTCTCGACTTTCGGCATCTCGTCGATCCG